>DUSF01000018.1 GCA_012842745.1 Bacillus sp. (in: firmicutes)
AGATATGGAAAAATTCATTAATGAACAATCCATCCTCCTTGAGGAGTATGATGAGCAACTAGTAAGGAGACTTATAGAGAAAATAACGGTCTATGATGATAAACTAACTATTGAATTTAAATCTGGTATAGAAATTGATATAGAAAAATAAAACGAATTTGACCGCCGATTGAGGTGCAGTGGCATCTTAGTCGGCGCTTTTTGTCGTTAACTTATTATAAAACCATATTGACAACTATCGATATGCCTGATATTCTTGTTATAAGATATCGAGAATATTCGATGTCATTGATACATATGAATATATAGGAGGTAATTTTATGAAACATTCATATGCAGATTATGTTCCTGCAATTAAGGCTATGTCAGATGAAACACGGTTAAAGATTATAGATATGCTATCGTGTGGAGAAATGTGCGCATGCGATATATTAGAAGAATTCAGTATTTCTCAATCCACTCTTAGTTATCATATGAAGATATTATCTGAAAGCGGTCTTGTAAATGCAGTACGTGATGGGGCTTGGATGAGATATACATTAAACAAGGAAAAAACGGATGAGGTTATAGCTTTCTTTACATGCATAACAAACGATAAAGAAGATTGTATTTGTAAAAAGAGCAAAAATAAAAAATCTGATAATCAATGTTGTTAAGGAGGATTTAGTAATGAAAAATATTGAGATTTTTGACCCAGCAATGTGTTGCTCGACAGGAGTTTGTGGACCATCTATTGACCCAGAGCTGTTAAGAGTAGCAACTGTTATTAATTCGCTTAAAGAAAAAGGGATTATTATAAAAAGGCATGGTTTGTCAAGTGAACCTCAGGATTTTATCTCCAATAAAGTTATAAGTGAAATTCTACAAAAGGAAGGAGCAGATATTCTTCCTGTAACACTGGCAGATGGTGAAATTGTAAAAACCAAAAGCTACCCAACAAACGAAGAGTTTTCAGAATGGTTAGGGGTGGAAATAAGCACAAAACCTCAAAAGAAGAGCGGCTGCTGCGGACCAAAGGGGTGCTGTTAAGATGTTAAAGAATAATTATGAGCCATTTAGTTTAGATGGGATAAATCTGACTAAGTATATGTTTTTCACAGGAAAGGGTGGTGTAGGTAAAACCTCAACCGCTTGTGCTGTGGCAGTAAATTTAGCTGATAATGGAAAAAGTGTTCTCCTTATAAGCACTGATCCTGCATCCAATTTGCAGGATGTTTTTAATACTGAGCTTGATGGCAAAGGTGTGCCGATTGATGGAGTGCCGGGTTTAGTTGTGGCGAATCTTAACCCAGAGGAAGCTGCCAGAGAGTATAGGGAATCGGTTATTGCTCCATATAGGGGGAAGTTGCCGGATAGTGTAATTGTAAATATGGAGGAACAACTCTCAGGTTCATGTACAGTTGAAATTGCCGCTTTTGACCAGTTTTCGAACTTCATCACTGATAAATCCACAGAGAATAAATACGATTATATTATTTTTGATACTGCTCCGACAGGGCACACACTTCGTATGCTGCAATTACCATCAGCCTGGAGTAATTTTATCAGTGAAAGTACACATGGGGCGTCATGTTTAGGTCAGCTCGCTGGACTTCAAGATAAAAAGGATATGTATAAGAATGCGGTTGAAAACCTTGCAGATAAAGATAAAACAACTTTGATATTGGTATCAAGGCCGGAGGAAACTCCTTTGATTGAAGCTGAACGTTCAAGCAATGAGCTTAGTGAGCTAGGGATAAACAATCAGGTTTTAGTTATCAATGGTATACTGAGTGAAGCAACTGACGATGTTTCGATTAAAATGTTAGATAAGCAGCAAAAGGCTTTGGAAAATATGCCACAGGGTTTAAAAAAGTTTAAAATTTTCACTATACCACTTCGTTCCTATAACGTTGTAGGTATTGATAATATTAAAACATTTTTATATAGTGACGATTACACAAAAAATAATTTTTATAGCAAATCCTTAAATTTAAGACACCTAGATGTTCTGATTGAAGATATTTATAGGGCAGGTAAAAAAGTGATATTTACAATGGGCAAAGGCGGTGTTGGAAAAACAACTATTGCTGCAACCATTGCTGTGGCTCTTGCTAGAAAGGGTGTTAAGGTACATTTAACATCTACAGACCCAGCTAATCATCTCAAATATGTGGTTGAAGATACTAAAAATATTAAACTAAGTAAAATAGATGAAAAGCAGGAACTATTGCGATATCAAAATGAGGTATTAAGTAAGGCTCGTGAAACAATGAGCGAAGATGATGTTGCTTATGTTGAAGAGGATTTACGCTCTCCATGCACACAGGAGATTGCAGTATTTAGAGCTTTTGCTGAGATTGTTGACAAGGCTGAAAACGAAGTTGTAATTATTGATACTGCACCAACGGGTCACACGCTTCTGTTGCTTGATTCTACACAGAGTTATCATAAAGAGGTTCAGAGAACAAAAGGTGAAACGCCAATATCTGTTCAAAGATTACTTCCAAGACTTCGGGATGAGAAACAAACAGAGGTTATTATTGTTACATTGCCTGAAGCAACACCGGTATTTGAAGCTCAGAGACTGGGTGATGACCTAAATAGAGCGGGAATTAATAATAAATGGTGGGTGGTTAATCAGTGCCTTTCATTGACGAATACTAAAAATAGTATGTTAATAGCTCGCGCTGATGCTGAAAAGCAATGGCTGGAAAAAGTTAAGCAAATAAGTTCTGATAACTTTGTTGCAATCCCCTGGTTTCAGGATGCATCAATTGAAAATATAGTGGACTTTTCTGGAGGTAGTAAAAGCGATGAATAAAAGTGATGCTGGCTGTTGCTCTTGTGGCAGTGGTTGCTGCGGACAAGAACAGGAAAAAAGGCAGATTATAATAGAATTTCTTTATCTTGATCTGAGTGTATGTAAGAGGTGTCAAGGAACTGAAACTAATCTTGAGGATGCAGTTAATGAAGTATCAACGGTATTAAGAGCAGCAGGGTTTGATATAGTTATGAACAAGATTAATATAAATTCAAGGGAGTTAGCCATTGAATACCATTTTTGAGTTCACCAACAATTCGTGTAAATGGCAGGGATATTGCTCTTGAGGTTAAGGAATCTTCCTGCAAAGAATGTGGGGATCTGTGTGGCGACTCTGTGGATTGCAGAGTTTGGGTGCAGGATGGTATAGAATATACGGAACTACCAAAATCCATGATTATTAACGCAATTTTGAAAGAAGTTTATAATGGCCATAGTTCAATCCCCTTGACAAATGAGAAATATGAAATCCCACAAAACTTAATTACATTTTTCGATAGCTTAGAAAGAAAGGAGGATTGATTTACATGAGTAAGGAACGTAATAGTGGAATTGGATTTTTTGAAAAGTACTTAACTGTATGGGTTATTTTATGTATGTTTGCAGGTGTATTGATTGGAAAGTTTTTACCCGGAATCCCAGCGTTTTTAGGGCGTTTTGAATATGCAAATGTTTCAATACCTATGGCTATTTTAATCTGGCTTATGATATATCCAATGATGTTAAAAGTAGATTTTCAAAGCATAAGAAATGTAGGCAAAAATCCTAAGGGGCTTTTTGTTACATGGATAACCAACTGGTTGATAAAGCCTTTTACCATGTTCGGCATTGCATGGCTGTTTTTCTTTGTAATTTTCAAATCTCTAATTCCGGCAGAATTGGCACAAGACTATCTTGCGGGAGCAATACTTCTTGGAGCTGCACCGTGTACAGCGATGGTATTTGTATGGAGTTATTTGACCAAAGGCAACGCGGCTTATACCGTCGTGCAAGTGGCAACAAATGATCTTATAATTCTCATAGCTTTCACGCCTATAGTTGCGTTTCTTCTAGGTGTGGGCGGTGTAACCATACCCTGGGACACTCTTGTTTTATCTGTAGTATTGTTTGTTGTTATCCCGCTGGCTGGTGGTATAATTACCCGTAATTACATCACAAAAAAGCGAGGACTCGATTACTTTGAAAAGAGTTTTATACCGAAGTTTGGGAATATCACTACCATAGGTCTATTGCTAACATTAATAATAATCTTTTCATTCCAGGGCGATGTAATTCTGAATAATCCACTTCATATTGTTTTAATTGCTATACCATTAATTATTCAGACTTTCCTAATCTTTTTCATTGCATATCTAGCAAGCAAGGTTATAAAACTACCTCATGAGATAGCAGCGCCTGCTGGTATGATTGGTGCCTCTAACTTTTTTGAACTGGCAGTTGCCGTTGCGATTGCATTGTTTGGAACACAAAGCCCAGCTGCACTTGCTACCATTGTAGGGGTTCTAACAGAAGTGCCTGTTATGTTGATATTAGTAAAGATAGCGAATAATACAAGGCACTGGTTTCCAGAAAAAAGCTAGAAAGGAGGTAATGCTTAATGAGTAATAAACTAAAGGTCGCATTTATATGTGTTCATAATTCATGTCGAAGCCAAATAGCCGAGGCACTTGGTAAGCACTTTGCAGGAGATATATTTGAAAGCTACTCTGCTGGCACAGAAACAAAACCTCAAATTAACCAGGATGCTGTGCGCCTAATGAAAGAGCTTTATGATATAGATATGGAGAAAACTCAACATTCAAAGTTGCTTGATGAAATACCTCCAGTAGATATTGTTATTACAATGGGGTGTAATGTGGAATGCCCTTACCTTCCATGTAAACACAGGGAAGATTGGGGGTTGGATGATCCTACAGGTAAGAGTGATGAGGAATTTAAAAAAGTAATATCAACAATAGAAACAAAAATAAAAGAGTTAAAAGCAAAACTAAAGTCATAATAATTATAACGCCAATTACAAATCTAGTAGTTGGCGTTATAATTATATATGTCGATATGTTCCCGCCTACCGATAGTGCAAAAAGTGCCTTTGACTTGTTTCCGACTACCGACAATGTAAAAGACATCAATCCACCCCGCTCGTTGCATATTGAGTCAGTAGTCTTATTAAGCCTGATATAACAGTATTTTTGAGCAAGGAATGTGTCATTTGATCACATTTTGACCACATTCCTTGCAAAAAGCATTATTTAGAAATGTGTTTTTCAAACAAATCCACAGATTTTTCTTCATACATAATGTTTTAAAAAGTCAATCCACCACCTAATGCCTCATATGTATCTAAAACGTTCTGAAGGCTTTCTTCTCGTTTGATGTAATTTCGCAATCTTTGTTATATTGTTGGCCATGGTGCCTTATAATTGCTGTTTTGGAATTAATGATTGCCTTAACAATAGCATATAAATCATTGTTCATAGGTTTTGAGTACCATTCCCATATGTCAGCATTATGATCTGTATTAATTTCTCCGTATGATGGATTAATTGTAAAATTGCCTTCATCTGTTTTTATCGTATAACTTTCAATGAATAACTAATCTTCAGCTGCATATCGAATTTCAAAAATGAGGTAAGGTTTAGTAATACCATTATCACCAATATAAATGTAGGTATTGTTGGTATTTATATATTGTGGTGTAGTTTTATCATGATAAAAACGAAAAGGAAGCACTAACGCTAAGTGCTTCCATGAGACGTGTTCGGAATGGATCGATGTTAATTTTTAAAACATAGTACTAATAACCTCCGCCAACAAATGCTGCACCAACAATAATCAATAAAATGAAAAGCACAACAATTAAAACAAAGCTGTTACCCATTCCACCGCCGCTATAAGTTTGACAACAATGCATCAGTATCACCACCTTTTTATTAAGATAGTATATGTTATGAAATACTTGGCTTACTCGACTCGGATAAACATGGAAAATATTTCAGATTGAAAATTCATTTTTGATGTTACGCATTCTGATCAAAATATGTTTTAGATCATAACTATTTATCATACACATTCTTGATAAAAAGGAAGCACTCGGTGTTAGTGCTTCCAAGAAGTGAAATGAGTGGGCTGATGTTGATTTTTAAATTGTTCTTAATAGCCTCCGTGAACAAAAGCTGTTCCAACGATAATCAATAAAATGAAGAGAACAACAATTAAGGCGAAATTGCTTCCCATTCCATAACCACCAGACATAAGTATCACCGCCTTTGTTAGAAGTTAATATATTTTATGAATTACGAGTCTTGTTCGAAATGGACAAGTATGTAAATTATTTTAGACAGAAAAATCATTTTGATGTTAAGCAATACGATGAGAAGGTGATTACATGAAAGCTATTACTATTAAACAACCTTGGGCCACACTAATTGCGTTGGGTGAAAAACAAGTTGAATGAAATTTTGCACATCAAAATAAAGTCAAAAAGAGAATCTGGAACTAAAGTATGTGAGCTAGAGCTTAAACTATGAAACCATGTATTTTTGCATGGTTATTTTTTATTCATAAACAAGTCATGTAAGGGGTGCGTTGATTTGAGATAAATTTGACCACATAATTGACCACAAATGTTCTAAAAAAAATAGAAAATCTATAAAATTGAAATTAATATGCGTAAAGGTTAAAATGATTTGCAAACGGAAAACGAATACGAACATTTGTTTGTGGGATATCATCCCAAAAGTAATCATGTAGAAAATGTCGCCTCGTTGGAATTAAAATAACAACTAAATATTAAAGAAGTGTTAAATTAGAAAAGGTATGTTTGGAATTTAACTCCAAAGCATTGCAAAGCAATCACCGTAGAATGAGGAGCGAAAGAAATGAATAGTAAAACTAAGACGAATAAAAAATATGTCGTTATTTCACTATTAATTGCCACGTTTTTAACAGCGATTGAGGGAACGATTGTAAGTACAGCGATGCCCAAAATTGTTGAGGATTTAGGTGGTAGCCATTTGTATACTTGGGTCATTTCGATTTATTTATTGGCAACAGTTATAAGCACCCCTATTTTTGGTAAATTGGCAGATTTGTATGGTAGAAAGAAGATGTTTACGATAGGGGTTATTATTTTTTTAATAGGTTCCATGCTTTCTGGTTTTTCACAAACGATGGAACAACTGGTCATATTCCGATTAATTCAAGGAATCGGAGCAGGAGCGTTGACGACGATTCCGTTTACAATTATTGGTGATGTTTTTTCGTTTGAACTCCGTGCAAAAATACAAGGATTGATTAGCAGTGTCTGGGGTATTGCCGGAATCATTGGACCACTTGCCGGTGGTTTTATTGTTGACCAAATCACCTGGCATTGGATTTTCTTTTTGAATCTTCCATTTGGAATCATTTCCTTTATTCTTTTATCGGTTTCCTTGCATGAACAAGTGGAAAAGAAGAAGCAAATTATTGATTATGCCGGTATTTTCACATTTACAATCAGTATGACTAGTTTCTTGTATGCCTTAACTTTATTGAAACAAGAAAAGCATGTAACAAGCAGTAGTTTAACTTTATTTACGATTGCGGCTATAAGTGTATGCCTTTTTCTTTGGATCGAAGCAAAAGGAAAAGAACCGATGCTACCACTTTCTTTATTTAAGAACCAATCTATTATGGTGGCAAATGTTGTGGGATTTTTGCTAGGTTTTATCCTTGTGGCCGTTACTTTTTATATACCTTTATGGGTTCAGGGGGTTACGAATTTAAATGCAACCTTCTCAGGAATAACGCTTATGCCAATGTCGCTAACATGGCCAATCGGAGCATTTTTAACAGGTAAATGGCTGGGCAAAACCTCAATTGGGCGTCTGGCATTTATAGGAATTGCAATTAATGCTGCTGGCTGTATCGGCTTAGTTTTCTTTCATGCGAACACAACGATGCCAGCCATGATGGTTGCGACAGCTATTCTTGGATTTGGTTTTGGATTAGCATTTACTGTATTTACAGTGATTGTCCAATCCGCAGTTGACTGGAAATTGCGAGGAGCTGCTATAGGTTCAAATAATTTGATGAGAAACTTAGGACAAGCGATTGGAATTGCAGTTTCAGGCATATGGTTAAGCGATGAGCTAAAGGGGCATGTGTTAGAAGCAAGCTTGCACACAGTATTTATTCTATTAGTCATATTAGCCATTAGTGCACTAGCTATTGCTGCAATGCTTTTTGGCAAAAAAGGAAACGAGCCTTCCATAGGATAGGATGGAAATTCGGGGACGGTTTCCGTATTTCGAATAGATGTTCCTCTTTTGAAATGTATATTTCCATCCCTATTTCTTATACTAAAGAAATGAAGGAGGGATAGTTTATGGCAAAACGGACAAAGAAAAACGATGCAGACCAAAAAAATAAGCAAGGATTTGATTCCAGCAAAACAGATTCTGAATTCTCCAAAGAAATTGGTAGTGCAAGCGCGAACCGTGCCCACAAAGAAAAGGCTAAAAAGGAAAAGGCCTCTAAAAACCAAGGAGAATGGGGAGGAATGCATTGATTTTTATATTTGGCTATAATTAAACTGAAGGGAGTATGTCCTTCGGTTTTTTTGTTTTGCAGGTTAATGCCCGTTTTTATCGAAATAATACTTGAAAGGAGAATAGCTTATGGTCAAGGTTAAAGCGGTAAAAATTGACGGCGAGAGCATCCATATATTTAATAGCGCAATCTATATTTTTGAGTCAAATTCGGGATATATGTTGGAGCTGGACATGATTGTAAGCGAGGTTGCTGTCAAAAAATATAAAGGTTTGGAAAACTTAATTGTAGAGATTGAATTACAAGATGGCAGAATGATAACTTCCTATATGAACCTTAAAAGTTTATCAGGAGGATTGCCACAGCTGAATCTATTCTGTGAATTGAATGATATTGATGAATATAAAGATTTTTACATAGTAAATGAAAACGACCTTTTGTTCCCGAATATAGAGGAAGGAATCACTCTAGAGGAAATAAGAAAATATGAAATGCCTGATGAAAAAATTACCTTAAAATTAAATTTGCCGATTGTGCAAACAGAATGGCTAAAGAAGCAAAAAAGTAAGGATTTGCAGGAAATATTTAAAGAAGCCATCTATGACTATTGGAAAAAACAATGAAAGTAGTAAGTTGTACTACTCGATAATAGGGGAATAAGGTATAATATTCCAATGATAGTTTGCGATTACGTCGCAAATATGGGGGTATATTTATGATTCAATACTCAACATTAGCGGAAAAATTTGAAGGTATTGACGACCAATGTATTATATCAAATCTCGCAAATAATGGAGAAGTTTTACAAAACGGCGTACATGTTTATTATGCTTTTTATGAAAAAGAAAAATATATAAACAATGCTATGAATTTTATTAGGGAAGGAATTGACAGAGAGCATAAAGTAATTTTTATCGAAAAACTTGAGATATTTGAAGAAGTTTTAGCAAGACTAGCTTCCAGAGGGTATAGTAAAAATGACTTAGATTCTATTATTTTTGTTGATAATGATAAATTTTATCTTAGTAATAATAAGTTTAGTGTGAAAACTAGTGTGCGAAATTTTCAGGTGAAATTAAAAGAATGCATTGAGAATGATTGGTTTATTCGTGCATGGGGTCAAGTGTCATTCCGAGTAGATGAGCCTGTGTTGTCAAAGTTAAGATTATATGAATGTGGCTGTGATCAGGTGGTCGAAAAACATAAAGCTATTATAGTTTGCACTTATAATGGTTTAACCGTACCTTCCTACATCCAAAATGAGATGCTCAAAACACACCCATATTTTATGACAGACGACCAAATCGGATTATCTCCTTTTTATGAAAAAGAAGAAGGTTTAAACATCCCTTCAATTGAGGAATTGCAAAAGCTGCAAAAACTTGATAAAGAGATTACACTTTTGCAAATAGAAAATAAAAGATTACAGAAAATAAATAACGAAATTATATTAAAAAAGGCAGTCATTGCTGAGAGTGAAAAGTTTTATCGGAATCTAATTAACGAACTTCCCATTTCCATTCTGATTACAAAAAATGATCATATCGTTTATATTAATCAAACAGGAAAAATGAATTTAGATAGCAAATACTTAAAAGGAAGAGCATTTTCGCGGATTTTTAACAAACTATCATCAACCGCCACTAACGGATTAAGTGAATACAAACTTTCACTAAATAATGATGATACAAAAGAAAAATATTTCGATATAAAATCAATTCCGGTCTGGTTTGAAGGAGAAAATGCTATCTTACACGTATTAATTGATTTAACACAGCAAAAAGTGAACGAAAAACTTATCGTACGTTCCGAGAAACTTAGTATTGCAGGCGAATTAGCTGCTGGAATTGCCCATGAGGTTCGTAACCCATTAACAGCTATCAAAGGCTTTATTAAATTGTTAGAAAATACAAGCAATGAATTCTATTTAAAGATTGTTAATGATGAGATTTCGAGAATTGAACAAATTTCTAGTGAACTATTAATGTTGGCTAAACCGCATTCTGACGTTTTGAAAACGACAAACATTGTAACGCTTATAAAAAATGTAAAAACTTTACTTGAAACACAAGCCATTTTGAAGAATATTGATATTGAGCTTAGAACAAAGGAAGAACAAATTTTCATAGACTGTGAAGAAACAAAGATTAGACAAGTTTTCATAAATATTATTAAAAACGCGATTGAAGTAATGGACAAAGGGAGTATCTCACTACATGTAAACAAACTGAAAGATAAAGTTCAGGTCGATATTGTCGACCAAGGTGAGGGGATGTCAGCAGAGATGTTAGCCAAAATAGGGGAAGCTTTTTATACAACTAAAGAAAAAGGAACAGGATTAGGGTTAATGGTTTGCTACAAAATCATTGGGAATCATAATGGAGAAATCAATGTTTCTAGCCAAAAAGGGGTTGGAACGACATTTTCAGTGACATTACCTTTATCATCTATAACAGACTGAATCAAAAGGGGGGGATTAGGGGATTGAATAGTAGATTGCTATTTTCACTGCCAATTTGATTTATTAGTGAAATATTTGGTGCCAGAACAAATTGGATTGCCAGTACATCAACGGTTAAACTCGAACTAGATAACCAAGTTATTAATCTACCAGTCATTAAAAAAGATCAATCAGCAAACGCCAAGTCCACTAATCAATCGATTACAAGTACCGCAAAGAAGTTTAAAGTTGGCAGTGCAACGATTCAGGCTAATGTTGTAACTGTTGATTTAAATAATGCCAATTTTAATTACAGATTAAAACTATGACTCCTGTTTAGGGGTCTTTTTTTATTGACAGTATTTAAGTGTTAGTGTACTATGTAATTAATACACGGATACACTAGATTTATGGAGGTGAAAAAATGGAATTCAGCAATAATCTTCCAATATATGTTCAAATCATGAATTTAATCAAGACAAAGATCGTTTCTGGGGAAATGAATGGAGGGGATAAATTGCCATCTGTAAGGGAATTTTCAAAAGAAGTAAAAGTAAATCCAAATACAATTCAAAGGGCGTATCAAGAATTGGAAAGGGAAGAGTTTGTTTTTACGCAAAGAGGAATGGGAACATTTGTAACTGAAAATATCGACATGATTAAAAACTTAAAAAAGAGTATGGCCACAGAATTGATGGATCAATTTTTAAAGGAAATGGAAAAATTGGGTTTTACATCTAATGAAATAAAGGAAATGATAGCAGGACGGTTTGAGGAGGGGAAGAAATGAATACTATTGTGGAAATAAGCAATCTTACGAAAAAATATGCAAGTAAAACAGCCTTAGACCATTTGAGTTTGAACATCGAAGCAGGAAAGGTTGTTGGAATCCTTGGCCCGAATGGCAGTGGAAAAACAACCCTAATTAAGATAATAACTGGATTATTAAGACAAACAAGTGGAGAAGTACTTATTGATGGACGAAAGGTTGGAGTAGATACGAAGTCAATTGTTTCGTATTTGCCAGACCGCAATTTTCTATACAAGTGGATGAGAATTGAAGATGCGTTTCATCTATATAAAGATTTTTATGCTGACTTTGATGAGAATAAATTTGCAGAACTATTGGATTTTATGAAATTGGAAAAGAGCATGAAAATTGATAGTCTTTCAAAGGGGATGCATGAAAAGCTTAATTTGTCTCTAGTGTTAGCAAGGAATGCGAAACTATATATTTTAGATGAACCAATAGCAGGAGTTGATCCCGTGGCTAGAGATCAGATTTTAGATGCCATTATTAATAACTTCAATGAAGATAGTTCAATGATAATAACAACTCACCTTGTTAGGGACATGGAAAATATGCTGGATGATGTTGTTTTTATTAAGGATGGTACGGTTGTTTTGACTGGCAATGCAGAGGCTTTACGGGAAGAAAAAGGCAAACAAATAGATGATATTTACAAAGAAGTATTTGGTGAATAGGGGGGATGATGGAATGCTTAAATATATGAAATATGAAATAAAGGGTACTTACAAGTATATCTTTGGTATCTTAGCATTAGTGCTACTATTGATTACAGGTCTATATGCCTATGGGAGCAGAGGAAATGAAGGCTCAATAGGTGGAAATCTATTTATATTCCTATCAGTTATGATTTTATTCGGAACAGCATTAGTTACTTTCTTATTTATTGTCGGCTCTTTTAGGAAGGAATTATATGAAGACAGAGGATATTTAACATTTACCTTGCCTTTGACAGGAAATCAAATTGTTGCCTCTAAATTGATTGTAGCATTGCTATGGTTTTTCATTTTAGGGTTTGCTATTGCAACATATAACATTTTAATGGTATTGAGTTTTATCCCGGTTGAATTGAATATTTCAGAACTTTTCTCGCTCGTTGACCAAGTAAATATTACAGAAATCGCCTTTTTTATAATTACTTCCGTTCTTAGTGGAGTATATCTTCTCGTCCTTATTTACTTTTCGATGGCTCTTGGAAAGGCAACTTTTCGAAGTAAACGGATTGGCGGCTTATGGTTTGTTATTTTCCTAGTATTAAACGGAGTGTTTGCATTTGGACAGTTTGCGGTTGGGGGATTATTCCCATATTATTTAAATATTGAAACCTTTAATGTTGAAATGATGGATAAGATGAATTCTACAAGTAGCTTTATGTATAATAATGGAATTGGAATTATATTAAGCTCAAATGCCGGTATGTTACTAGTAAATATAGCAAGTAGTCTATTCAACATCGCAACAACGGTTGCTCTATTTTTCGGTACAGGTTATTTAATTGAAAAGAAGATTGATTTATAATTTTAATCGACAAGTGCCAGTAGCACTTGTCGATTATTTCAGAGTCAACTTCGGTTTTATGAACAGCACTTACAATTTCATCAAAATGAGAATGTGGTTAGGAATGACTTTATTTCATCGACGGGTAAAGGCTTACTTATTAAGTAACCTTGAGCTTCGTTACAGCTATGTTGTTTTAGGATAGCGATTTGCTCATTCGTTTCCACACCTTCAGCTATCACATTTAAACCAAGACTTTTTGCCATATGAATGATTGTAATTGCAATGTTTTTATCATTTTTGCTGTTCGTTATATCATTAATAAACGATTTATCAATTTTTAACGTATCAATTGGCAATTTGTTTAAATAACTGAGAGAACTATATCCAGTTCCAAAGTCATCAATTGAAATAGCAACACCAATCTTTTTAAATTTATTTAAAATAGTAGTGACTGTCTCTACATCCATCGTCATGCTTTCAGTAATTTCAATTGTAAGATGATTTGGATTAATCTTCGTTTCATTAATTGTCCTAGTTATCGTATCGATAAAGTTAGGCTGATAAAATTGGCGAATAGAAATATTCACGGATACAGTTAAAGGGGGAAATCCGTTATTTTCCCAATGTTTTAATTGTTGACATGCTGTTCGGAGTACCCATTCTCCAATAGAAATAATAACCCCTGATTCTTCAGCTATAGGGATAAAGGAACATGGAGGAACTTGTCCGAGAAATGGATGATCCCAACGTATTAACGCCTCAAAGCCTGTAATTCTTTTTTCTGATAAGTCTATAATAGGTTGATAAACTAAATGAAATTCGTTCCTCTCCAATGCCTTTCTTAGTTGGTTTTCTATTTCTAATTTATTGAAAGTCTCCTTGTCAAAGACGATATCATAAAACCGATAATTATTTCGGCCATCCTTCTTTACTTGATACATTGCAACGTCTGCTTTTCTGAGAAGCTCAGTTATATTTTCTTCTTTTCGTGAATAAAGACTAATACCAATACTTGGTGATATAAATATTTCATGCCCTTCAATTATGAATGGTTGTGATAATGAATTAAGAATTTTTTGTGCAATATGTGAGACATTTTGTTTTGTTACATTGTTTAAAACAATGGCAAATTCGTCGCCGCCTAGCCTTGAGACAATATCATCTTCTTGTACGCATTTTTTTAATCTCTTTGCGATTTCAACGAGCAGCATATCACCAACAATATGTCCAAGTGAATCATTGATGATTTTAAAGCGATCCAAATCTATATACATAAGACCAAGTGTTTCGGCTTTATCATCCGAAATCTTGTTCATGTCTTCAGTAGCCTTTTCGTGAAATAGTCTTCTATTAGGTAATCCTGTTAACGAATCATGGTATGCCATGAAATTCACTTTTGCTTCTGTCTGATAATGTTGAATCGCTAAGGATGTTAGATAAGTCGCCTTTTCGATTATTTGTAAGTCCAATTCATTTGGTGTACGTTCTTCATTATAGTACATTGCAAAAGTACCAAGTACATTATCGTGGTTATCATAAACAGGAGAAGACCAACAAGCTTTTAAGTTATATTTTGATGTAATGTATTCAAATCCTTTCCACCTTCTATCATTAGCAATATCAGAAACTATAGTAATTTGCTTCGAATATGCAGCTGCACCACAGGATCCCATTTTTGGCCCAATTTTAATGCCTTTATTAATAGTTTCAATATATTTATTAGGTAAATTTGGAGATGCCCCATTGACAAGTACTTTTTTGTTTTGGTCTACTAATAGAATTGAACAAATGCCACCATCAGAAGTCTTTTCTATATCTTCTATGATGGTATTTAATACATCTTTAAAAGGGGCGCCCTTTGCAATCATCTCAAGGGCTTTATTTTGACCGTTTAACAAGGTTTCTAGATTTTTTTTGCTAGAAATATCCTTTGCCATACCTACAAGACCACAAACTTGAGATTCAATGATGATAGGTATTATTGTTATGTACAGGTCAACTTTAATGCCGTTTTTATTTATTATCGCTATCTCAAAATTCTCCGAATTCCCATCTTTCACACTGTTAAAGTAATAAAGGGCCTTTTTTAAATCCTTTCCATGTATTATAGAAGCAATAGACATTCCGTGGGCCTCGTCTTGTGTATATCCGAAAATTTTCGTCGTAGCATTATTGCATAGGATAAAATTACCTTCAAGATCGAGGGCATAACAAGCATCATGGTTATTATCAAAAAGAGATTTATAAATATTGAAGAGAACATTAGAATTAATTTTTGAACTTATCATTTGGAATTCTCCCTCTTTTTGGAATATTACGATTATATAATACTATATTCCTAGTACAAATACACTTAGTTTGAGTATATTTTTTAAAAGTCTTTAAGCGGAAAACTGTGTTCACAAGAAAGTAGGAAACTAACGAAAAAACTGTGATATATATCACAGCTTAACTTGTTACAATAATGTAAAAAGGATAATAAGATATTGCTCATGATAGCCGCTTGAATTGTATGCATGTGAGGAGGATTGGGATGAATTCACGCAACCAGAATAAGCTTACTTCTTTTTTATTGTTTCATTTGAAAAATGGATTTATCAGCATCATCGTCTCAATCGTAATCGTCCAATCATTAGTTTATATGCTTAATATTGACATTGATTATTTAGGAAAGTTGCCATTATTTTTTTTCGTACTTATTATCATTACTGTTTTTTTTGTTGTTATTTTTTTGCAAGAAAGAAATATTCGCTCACAACAGGAACAGCTGCTTGCTGTTATTAAAAATAGTACACAAAGTCTATTAATCCTTGATCAAGATAAAAAGATTATTAGTTTGAATGAAGCAGGAAGAGTACTTCTTGGACTGCAACATAATGAACAAAAAAATTTTTGTGCAATGTGTGCTAATTATCCTGGTGCTAATAAAATTTGTGATGTGACAAAGTGTTTTTTGGCGAATGATGAGGAAAATCCAGTAGAGTTATATATAAAAAATCCACAAAAGGGATTGATCCCTGTAGTGGCCACAACCTCCTATTACACAACTCCAGAAAAGGAAAAAGGAACAGTTATTACGTTACAGCAGATTGGCGAAAAGCGGAAAGAGGAGCATAAGCAAATTCAAAAAATAATTACTCATTCCATTTTTCAAGCTCAAGAAAAAGAACGAAAATTAATCTCTAGGGAGTTGCACGATGGGATTGGTCAATCATTATTTGGGATTCTTATTCAAGCGGATATTATTAAATCTGTTCCTAAAAATAAAGAGGAAATGGAAACCCATCTTGACAAATTACAGCTTATGATTAAGCAAACAATTGAAGATGTTCGGAATTTATCATCGGTTTTGCGGCCTTCTACTCTTGATGATCATGGGCTCATTACAACGTTAAAAAATTTCATCCGCGATTTAGGCAACCAATTTGGAATGCAAATTAATATAACATATAAAGGAAGCAATGAACGTCTTCCATCAACGGTTGAAACGGCATTGTATAGAATTGCCCAGGAAGCTTTAATTAACGCAGTAAAGTATTCAAGTGCGGAGCGGATTGACATTGTTCTCGATGTTGATAAGAATGCTAATCAAATCTCATTAACGATCACGGACTTTGGGAAAGGATTTGAACTGAATCCTTCGACGCGGCAAGGTGTTGGAATTTATAGTATGGAAGAAAGAACTTCCATGCTTGGTGGCGTGTTTTCTATTGTCTCTGAGATTGGCAGAGGAACGCAAGTTCAAGTGATAATTCCTATTGCATAAGGTGGTAAAGATGAATAATAAAATTCGAATTTTTTTAGTGGATGACCATGCTGTTGTGCGGGAAGGCCTCTACTTGCTTTTAAATGCGCAAACGGACATGATTGTTATTGGAGAAGCAGCGGAAGGAAATGAAGCAATAATAAAAATTCCGCATACAAAACCAGATGTAGTGATTATGGATTTAAGTATGCCAAACGGGAGGGATGGTTTGCCGACAACGAGTGAAATCACCCAAAACTTTCCGGATATAAAGGTTCTTATTCTATCTATGCATGATGATCAAGATTCGCTGTTTCGGGCATTAAAAGCCGGGGCATCTGGATTCTTGTTGAAATCCTCGTTAGGACAAGAGCTTGTAACAGCTATCAGGCAAGTGTATTCAGGGCAGGCATACCTCTATCCGGGCGCTCAGAAAAAAGTCATTGAACATGTATTCTTTGATACAGGAGATGAGTACAACGATTCGTTCGATCTCCTTTCGGAGAGGGAAAAAGAAATCTTAAGTCTAGTGGCCAAAGGCTATACAAATAAAGAAACAGGAGAGCTCCTAAATATTAGTCCCAGAACAGTTGAAACACATAAATCAAAAATAATGGAGAAGCTTCAACTTACAACAAGAAGGGACCTTGTGCAGTTTGCATTAAAAAGAGGCCTACTTGAGAATTAGGTGAGGAAGATGATAAATCAAAAATATAGTTTAAAAGAAATATTAAATTCAAAGCTTCAATCACTCGTTACAGAACTTAATGCTGATTTTTCAGCGATTGCCTTTTATGACCCTATTAATCTTGAGTTTCGTTGGCGTCTTGCCGTAGGCTCACTAAATAACCGCTATACTAGTATTGTTGTCAGAAGCGGGAAAGGGATAGCTGGACGAACGTTAAAAACAAAGCGAGAATTTATCATTACGAATTTTCCAGAGGAGCTACAAGATGAGGCTCTTGAGTTTCCGATTTTCATTATTGAAGAACTAAAATCGGCGGTAGCAGTACCGTTACTTATCCAATCACAGATGATAGGTGTGCTTCTCATCGGTCAAAGAACATCTAGAAAGTTTGATGCTTCTGATGTTGCATCAATAAAGGACGCTGCAGCAGAAATACTGTTACATTATATTCAAGAGCGTGAAGCAGAACAAATCCATCCAGAAGAAAACAAAGAAATTGAAAAATCCGCGCTTTACCGTTATTTTGTTAATGAGAAAACACAAAGGGGTAATAAATTTGAGGTTATCCTATTAGATCAAAGAATTACACTATTGTCAGATGAAATTCAACAAGATTTGATTTCCATTTTTAAATTTCTTTTTGGGTGTGTAGCCAGCGTAGCTGATGATTCCAAAATTAAAGTTATTATTGAGCGAAAATCCGATCAGCAAGTTGCTATGCAAATTGATACAAGTGCAAGCTTGAAGATTTCTGAAGAGGCCTTCTCCGGTCTTGCTGATAAAGTAAGAAAATTAAATGGTAGTATTGAAATTGCTGTTGACAATGAAAGAACAGTATTAACAATGAATTTTTTCCTAAACTTGTTAGTAAGTAATCAATTATGGGATAACTCCCTTCTTTAATAGACCTATTCAAATTGCTGAATAGGTCTATTTTTATACTGATGAAACAAATATTGCCGACAAATTGTGACTATTACCGACCAATTGTGAACAAATGGTTAACACTCTGTTAAAAATATGTATTTTCCCATACTTCAACTACGGTATTTCCCTGATAGGAGACGATTGTCGAATCTTATACAATGAAGTCAGAAATTAAGAAAGGGTGAAACGGAATGGGGAGTGTAAGAAAAATAAATCCAGGAGAACCTGCGTACGTGGAGTCTAAAGGCAAAGGGCGAATAAAGCGTTGGGACCCGGAAGATAGCGGATTTTGGGAATCTGAAGGAAAACGTCATGCGAATCGTAATTTGTGGATATCAGTACCAGCTCTCTTTTTAGCATTTGTTGTTTGGCAAATTTGGTCAGTAGTTGCAGTAAAACTGAATGATGTTGGTTTTAGTTTTTCATCAAGCGAACTTTTTACATTAGCAGCATTACCAGGGTTAGTTGGAGCAACATTACGGATTTTCTTTACATTTATGCCTGGTGTCGTTGGTGGAAGAAACTGGACTGTTATTAGTACAACCTTACTATTACTACCAGCCATAGGTATTGGAATTGCCGTTCAAAACCCTGCAACATCTTTTACAACAATGGTCATTTTAGCAGCTCTTTGCGGTATTGGTGGGGGGAATTTCTCGTCATCAATGGCAAATATCAGCTTCTTTTTTCCAAAAAAATTAAAAGGTTCAGCAAATGGTATTAATGCAGGAATTGGAAACCTAGGTGTAAGTGCCGTTCAATTTTTAACTCCGATTGTCATTACAACAGGGGCTTTTGCCGGAATCATTGGTTCTGGGCAATTAATGAAGAACGGAACTGAAGTTTGGATTCAAAACGCAGCATTTATTTGGGTTATTCCGATTGTACTTGTAGCAATTATTGCGCTTTTTGGAATGGATAATCTTCCGAATGCAAAGCAATCATTTAAAGAACAATCAATTATTTTCAAAAACAAGCATACATGGATTATGTCATGGCTTTATACAATGTGTTTTGGTTCTTTTATCGGCTATGCCGCAGCTTTTCCGTTATTAATTAAATCTGAGTTTCCGGAAGTGAACGCACTTCAATTAGCATTTCTTGGTCCGCTTGTCGGTGCATCTGTAAGGCCGATTGGTGGTTGGATTGCCGATAAGATTGGCGGGGCAATCGTAACATTTTGGGATATTATCATCATGATTGCGGCAACAGTTGGTGTTATTTACTTTTTAAATCAAAATAATTTCACTGGATTTTTAATTATGTTTATTGTTCTTTTCTTCACAACAGGAATTGCCAATGGTTCAACATTCCGGATGATTCCGATTATTTTCGAGCCAAAGCAAGCGGCACCGGTTCTTGGTTTTACAGGCGCGATTGCAGCTTATGGGGCATTTTTAATTCCGAAGGTTTTCGGTTGGTCCATTTCTAGCACAGGCGCTGCTAACTTAGCACTTTACTTATTTATTGGCTATTACGTCATTAGTCTTATGATTTGTTGGTACTACTATTCTCGCAAAAATGCTGAGGTTAAATGCTAACTAAATAGAAGTGTCTGACGCCAAATTGGTAAGGAGTGAAGAAGGATGGTTAGTAAACAAGGGTTTCTGAAAAGTGGGCATATGCCTACACTATTATCATCATTTCTATACTTTGATATTAGTTTCATGATTTGGGTAATGGTTGGTGCCACATCGACATTTATTGTTCAAGATTTCGGCTTGTCACCCGCAGAAAAAGGGTTAATGGTTGGGATTCCCGTTTTGGGTGGATCCCTACTGCGTATCCCAATGGGTTTACTCGCAGACCGTTTTGGCGGGAAACGGATGGGAATTATCGGCATGCTCTTAACAATGATTCCACTTCTATGGGGTTGGTTGTATGGTAACTCATTAACTGAAGTTCAAGCATTTGGATTTTTGTTAGGAATAGCTGGAGCAAGCTTCTCTGTAGCTTTGCCGCTTGCAAGCCGCTGGTATCCTCCAGAGCATCAAGGGTTAGCAATGGGAATTGCAGGTGCAGGTAATAGTGGAACGGTTTTAGCAACATTGTTTGCACCGCGAATTGCAGAAAACTTTGGTTGGCATGCCGTATTCGGATTTGCGCTCATTCCTTTATTAGTAGCATTTATCGTTTTTGTCATCTTTGCTAAAGATAGTCCATATGCGGCAAAACCACAAAAAATCTCTGAGTATTTAGCAATTGTCAAACTAAAAGAAACATGGATTTTTAGTTTCTTTTATAGTTTATCATTCGGTGGTTTTGTTGGCTTAACAAGTTATCTTTCTATCTTTTTTGTTGACCAATATGGAATTAGTAAAGTTACGGCTGGTGATTTCGTAACAATTGTTGTTTTTGCTGGAAGCTTTGTCAGACCGATTGGTGGTTTTATTGCAGATAGGATTAGTGGTATGAATTTGTTATCGAAATTGTACCTTTCGGCTGCGATTGTGCTTAGTCTTGTGGGACTCCTTCCATCTTTATATATAGCACTGACATTCTTTATTATGGCTATGCTTATTTTTGGAATAGCAAACGGTGCGTTGTTCCAAGTGATCCCAACGAGGTTTCCTAAGGAGGTAGGCTTATTTACAGGTTTTGTTGGAGCAGCTGGTGGTCTTGGAGGCTTCTTTTTACCAAATATATTAGGGACGTTTAAAGGAATGACAGGATCTTATTCTTTCGGCTTTTGGTGGATTGGCGCTACTTATGTAGCAGCATTTATCTTGGTTGTTTGGTTACAAAAGTCGTGGAAAAGGAAGGAAGAGACAGAGTCAGTTTCGTCTACTGTTAGGGCCATTTCGAATTAAGAAAGAGAGGAAAAGGGGGATTAAAATGGGGAAAAAGAGTAATTTCTTCAAAAAACTTCGTTACTTTAAACCGATTGAAACGTTATCAGATGGGTGGAGTCAACTTTCTGAAGGAAATCGCGAGTGGGAAAAACTTTACCGTCAGCGTTGGCAGCATGATAAGGTTGTTCGGACAACCCATGGTGTGAACTGTACAGGCTCTTGTAGTTGGAAAGTATTTGTAAAAGATGGGATTATTACTTGGGAAAATCAACAAACCGATTACCCAAGCTGTGGACCAGATATGCCAGAGTTTGAACCAAGAGGTTGTCCTCGTGGAGCAAGTTTTTCATGGTATGTATATAGCCCGCTTCGTGTGAAATATCCGTATGTTCGCGGTGCGCTCTTGAAGTTATACCGTGAGGCGCTAAAAGCAGAAGGCGACCCTGTAAAAGCTTGGACAAGCATTGTTGAGAACCCGGAAAAAGCAAAGGCGTATAAAGCAGCTCGTGGCAAAGGTGGTTTTGTTCGTGCATCAAGGGAAGAAGTTAATGAATTAATTTCCGCATCGCTCATTTACACGACAAAAAAATTCGGTCCTGACCGAGTTGCTGGCTTTACACCGATTCCTGCGATGTCAATGGTTAGTTATGCTGCCGGATCACGCTTTTTGTCAATGCTTGGCGCACCGATGTTAAGTTTTTATGACTGGTATGCAGATTTACCTCCTGCTTCACCACAAATATGGGGCGAGCAAACGGATGTTCCAGAAAGTAGTGATTGGTACAATTCAACTTACATTATGATGTGGGGTTCCAATGTTCCAATGACGCGAACACCTGATGCGCATTTTATGACAGAAGTGCGCTATAAAGGAACAAAGGTTGTTACTGTCAGCCCTGATTATGCGGAAAATGTGAAATTTGCCGATGATTGGTTAGCAGTTAACCCTGGTGAAGATGCCGCGTTAGCACAAGCGATGACACATGTTATTTTGAAAGAATTTTATGTTGATCAACAAACAGAATATTTTTATGAATATGCGAAGAAATATACGGACTTACCATACTTGATTACGCTTAAACAAAGTGGCAATAGCTTCGTTTCAGACCGTTTTCTAACAGCAAGTGATTTAGGAATGCCAGTTACAAATGCAGAGTGGAAAACAGCCGTTATTGATAAAGAGACGAAGAAAATTATGATTCCAAATGGAAGTATTGGACACCGTTGGGGTAATAAAGGGCAGTGGAATCTTAAGCAGGAGGATGAACAAGGAAATGCATTCGAACCTGAATTAACAGTCCTTGGCCAAGAAGATTACATCATTGAAATTAGGCTGCCGTATTTTGATAATACAAAAACAGGGACAGTCTCACGCTTTGTACCTGTAAAACAAGTAACGAATGCAGCGGGAGAAAAAATCTTTGTTACAACCGTATTTGATATTATGCTTGCACATTATGGGGTAAGCCGCGACGGACTTCAGAATGGAGCAACTTCTTACGATGATGACAAGCCATATACTCCTGCATGGCAAGAAAAATATACAGGAATTGATAGAAAGCTAGTGACGAAAATTGCGAGGGAGTTTGCCCAAAATGCGGTTGATAGTCAAGGGCGCTCGATGATTATCATGGGGGCTGGCATCAACCATTGGTTTAATGGCGATACGATTTACCGAAGCATCTTAAACCTTGTACTGTTAACAGGTTCGCAAGGCGTTAATGGTGGCGGCTGGGCCCATTATGTTGGTCAAGAAAAATGCCGTGTTCCTGAAGGTTGGGGAACAATTGCCTTTGGCCGTGATTGGTCATTACCACCACGTTTACAAAATGCAACATCATTCTATTACTTTGCAACAGACCAATGGCGTTATGAAGAAACAAAGTTAAATGAACTTGCTTCACCACTTATCGGGAAAGCAAGATATGAGCATTCAGGAGATTATAATGTGCTTGCGGCCCGTTTAGGCTGGCTGCCATCTTATCCGCAATTTAATCGGAATTCAATTGAATTGTTTGAAGATGCGAAGAAAGCTGGGGCAACGACACCGGAAGAAGCAGTTAAATATGCGGTCAATGAATTGAAAACAGGGAAGATGGAGTTTGCAATTGAGGATCCAGATAATCCAGTTAACTTCCCAAGAAACTTATTTGTTTGGCGTTCTAATTTAATTTCGAGTTCAGGAAAAGGGCATGAATATTTCTTGAAGCATCTTCTTGGTACATCGAACGGTGTACTTGGGGAAGAAAACACGGCAATGAAACCAGAAGAAATTAAATGGCGTGAAGAAGGTGCGGAAGGAAAGCTTGACCTACTTGTGAGCATAGATTTCCGGATGGCAGGAAATGCAATGTATTCAGATATTGTTTTGCCAGCGGCAACTTGGTATGAAAAGCATGATATAAGTAGTACGGATATGCATCCATTTGTTCATCCGTTTAATCCAGCGATTAATCCGCCATGGGAAGCGCAATCGGATTGGGATACATTTAAAGGCATTGCGAAGGCATTTTCAAATATGGCCGAAGAGCATTTTACAGGACCTGTTAAGGACCTTGTGACAATGCCGCTCTTACACGATTCACAAGATGAAATTGCCCAACCATTTGGTAAAGTAGTTGATTGGAAAAAAGGCGAAACAGAGCCTGTGCCAGGTCTTACAATGCCAAAAATGACGTTTGTAGAGCGTGATTATACAAAGCTTTATGAAAAATTTATTGGTCTTGGCCCATTAGTACAGAAAAATCCTGTTGGTGCCCATGGTATTTCTTTCTCAGTTGCTGAGGAATATGAGCAATTAAAAGAAATGAATGGAATTATTACAAATGAAGGTATTTCGAAAGGAATGCCAAGTATTGAAACAGGACGACAAGCTGCAGAAGCAATGATGACTCTATCAAGTGCGACAAACGGAAAGGTTGCGATGAGAGCATGGGAAGCTGAAGAAGCGAAAACTGGTCTTGCTTTAAAAGATATTGCTGAGGATCAAGCTGCTGTTCATCAAACATTCCATGATATTACTGTGCAGCCACGTAAAGTTATTCCAACACCAGTATTTACAGGTGCGAATAAAGGTGAACGACGTTATTCACCATTTACAATTAATATTGAAAGATTAGTTCCATTTAGAACATTAACAGGGCGACAACACTTCTTTCTTGACCATGAAATCATGACAGAATACGGGGAAAATTTACCAATCTATAAGCCAACATTGCCAGAAATGGTTTTTGCGGATCGCGATCAAGCACCAACTAAAGAGAAAAATGAAATCACGCTTCGCTATTTAACACCACATGGAAAATGGAATATTCATAGCACATATCAAGATAATTTAATGATGCTCACCCTTTTCCGTGGTGGACCGAATGTTTGGATGAGTGAAAAGGATGCTGAAAAAGCAGGGATTAAAGATAATGACTGGGTTGAAGTTTACAACCGCAATGGTGTTGTTGCTGCAAGGGCAGTTACAAGTCATAAAATGCCAGAAGGTACGCTCTTTATGTATCATGCGCAAGACAAGCATATTAACACTCCAGGTACAAATATAACAGGTGAACGAGGCGGTACACATAATAGTCCGACGAAAATTCATGTGAAGCCAACCCAACTTATCGGTGGCTATGCGCAGCTTAGCTATGGTTTTAACTACTATGGTCCAATCGGGAATCAACGTGATATTTATGTTTCTGTACGGAAGATGAAGGAGGTGGCTTGGCTTGAAGATTAAAGCGCAAGTAGGAATGGTAATGAATTTAGATAAATGTATAGGCTGTCATACATGTAGTGTGACATGTAAAAATACATGGACGAACCGTCCAGGTGCAGAATATATGTGGTTTAACAATGTTGAAACAAAACCGGGTGTTGGCTACCCGGTTGAATGGGAAAACCAAGAGAAGCATAAAGGTGGTTGGGTATTAAAAAATGGTCAACTAGAATTAAAGTCTGGTAGTAAGCTAAATAAACTAGCGTTGGGGAAAATTTTCCACAATCCAGATTTACCAACAATGGATGAATATTATGAGCCATGGTCTTATAACTACGAAAAGTTAACAAACAGTCCACAAAGTAAGCATCAACCAGTTGCAAGGCCAAAGTCACTAGTGACTGGAGAAACAATGGATTTGAAATGGGGGCCGAACTGGGAAGATGATTTAGCTGGTGTCCATATAACAGGTTTAAAAGATCCAAATATGATTCAAATGGAAGAAGATATAAAATTAGAATTTGAGCAAGCGTTTATGATGTATTTGCCGCGGATTTGTGAGCATTGCTTAAATCCAGGCTGCGTTGCCTCTTGTCCTTCAGGAGCGATTTACAAACGCGATGAAGATGGAATTGTTCTTGTTGACCAAGAAGCGTGCCGTGGTTGGCGACATTGTATGACAAGCTGTCCTTATAAAAAGGTTTATTTCAACTGGGAGACACAAAAAGCGGAGAAATGTACATTTTGCTTCCCAAGAATTGAAGCCGGATTGCCAACTGTTTGCTCTGAAACATGTACAGGCCGCCTTCGTTATATCGGCATTCTTTTATATGATGCAGATAGAGTGAAGGAAGTTGCCTCTACTCCAAATGAAAAGGATTTATATGAGGCGCAACTAGGTTTATTCTTAGACCCATCTGATCCGAAAGTAATTGAGCAGGCTAGAAAAGATGGCATTTCAGAAGATTGGTTAGAAGCAGCACGTAAATCGCCGATTTACAAAATGGCGGTAAAATATAAAATTGCTTTACCGCTTCATCCAGAATATCGGACATTGCCAATGGTTTGGTATGTACCACCACTTAGCCCATTTACTTCAAAAATTGAAGGGAAAAATTCGAAATTTAACGGTACGTTTGAAGAGATGTTCCCAGCAATTAGTCAAATGAGAATTCCATTGGAGTATTTGGCGAATTTATTAACTGCAGGCGACACTGAAGTCATTAAGAGTGTTTTGAAGAAAATGGTTATCATGCGCCAATATATGCGTGAAAAAACATTAGGAAAACAGCCAGATGCTAATCTTTTAAACGAAGTAGATATGGCACCAGAAGTTATTGAGGAAATGTATCGCCTTCTTTCCATTGCTAAGTATGAGGATCGATTTGTTATTCCGACGGCTCATAAAGAGGAATTTGAAAACTTGTATGAGAAACAAGGGTCAACAGGCTATAGCTATGACTGTAGTACATGCGAAGTAGGTGGATATGATGGAACAAACGACCAATTCCATTTCCTCAAATATTGAGAAAGAGATAAGGGAATCATTGAAAATGATTTCCTACCTCTTCCAATATCCTGATAAACGATGGCTACAATGGGGGGAGCTCGTTGAGACCGTTCAGCAATTTAATAATCCATATGTGGAAAAGTCGCTGACTTCTTTTCTTGAGGCGATTGGCAAGCTCTCTTTAGATGATTTAGAGCAACATTATGTTAATTTATTTGACTTTAATGCTGATTGCTCGCTTTCATTAAGCTACTTAAAAGCTGGTGAACAACGCGAGCGCGGACAAATTTTACTAGAATTGAAGTCAACGTATAGAGAATATGGATTTGAAATGACAGATGAGGAGCTTTCCGATTATTTGCCAGTTGTATTAGAGTTCGCAGCAGTTGCCCCTTTACAAATTTCAGCAAATTTAATGAAAAGTGTGCGAAAGCCGATTGAAACATTAAAAAGCGAATTGGAAAGATTGAATAGTCCATATGTATTTTTAACAGAGGCCTGTCTAGCTGGGACAGAAGCGCTTGAAAATTTTATTTTAATGGGGGGGAATGGGTAGCATGCAACAATTCTTATGGGTTATATTCCCTTATTTAATGGTTACTATTTTTGTCGTTGGCCATTTTTACCGCTACAATTCCGATCAATTAGCTTGGACAGCGAAATCTAGTGAATTTTTAGAGAAAAAAAGTTTAAAATGGGGTAGCATGCTGTTCCACGTTGGGGTTATGATGGTTTTTGCAGGCCATGTTGTTGGTCTTTTGATTCCGAATACGATGATGGAAAGTATGGGAGTTAGTGAGTCATTGTATCATGCTGGTGCAGTCTATGGTGGAGGTCTGGCTGGGATTATTACACTAGTCGGAATTTTAATTCTATTAAATCGCCGTTTTACGAACAAGCGGGTGCGTAGTACGAGTGATAGTAGTGATTTTGTAACGATTATATTGATTTTTCTAATCGTAGCAGTTGGAATGTACAATACAGTCATTGGCAACTCGCTAAACCCACATTTTGACTACCGTGAAACAATTAGTCCGTGGTTTAGAGGTTTAATTACTTTCACTCCAGACCCATTCTTAATGAGTGAAGTGCCGCTCGGTTTTCAGCTGCATGTTTTGCTTTCATTTGCTCTCATTGGAATTTGGCCATTTACACGTCTTGTCCATGTGTGGAGCGTGCCGCTTAACTATTTTAAAAGAAGCTATATTCTATATCGTAGAAGAGCAAGCTAGTAGAAGCAGGGGAGATTTCCCTTGCTTCTTTTTGTCGATTATTTCAAATTGACAGCGCTACAAAAAATGATATATTAAAAGAGTATTACTTTAATACTAAAAAGCGTTTAATCAAAAGAGAACTTTTGAATATGAAGAATAAAAAATATATAAAAATAACAAGGTGTGAACAGCATGAAAGACAAACATCAAGATTTGCAAAGAGGATTGAAGCCAAGGCATGTACAGTTTATTGCTCTAGCAGGGATGATAGGAACGGGAATATTTAAGGGAAGCTCCGATACTTTAAATATGGCTGGGCCCAGTGTTGTCGTTTCCTATATCATTGGTGGGCTTTTACTATTTATTGTAATGGCTGCTTTAGGTGAGATGGCTACAGTTTACCCAAATTTAAATGTCCAGCATCTTATTAATAAAGCGTTTGGGTTTCAGACTTCCTTTATTGTTGGCTGGCTTTATTGGCTTAACTGGATTATCGTAACAGTTGTGGAATTACTAGCTGCAGGAAGCTTTTTGAAATTTTGGTTTACGGATACGCCGTTATGGTTGTTAAGTATTCTTTGTGGGGCCTTTATTGTTAGTATCAATTTATTTCAAGTTAAGCATTATGGGGAAATGGAGTTTTGGTTTGCGAGTATTAAAATCATTACTTTAGTTGCGTTTATTGTCCTAGGGGCATTGATTTTATTTAATATTGTACCTCACGGCACGAATGTCTCTATTTCAAATTTAACAGCAAATGGTGGTTTTTTTCCTAACGGAATGAGCGGTATGCTTGGAGCCTTTTTAGTTGTAATGTTTTCCTATGGAGGCGCAGAATTGATTGGTGTAGCTGTTACTGAGACGAAAGATAGTGAGAAAGTGATCCCGAAAATTATTAAAAGCACTGTAGTGCGTGTCATGCTTTTTTATGTCTTGCCAATCCTTATTATTTGCGGAATCATCCCTTGGAACGAAGTGACTGCAGCAGACAGTCCTTTTGTACAAGTATTTAGCCTCACAGGGTTACCGGGGGCTGCCAATGTTATGAATTTCGTACTTTTAACAGCTGTTCTTTCTGCAGCCAATTCCGGCATATATGCAACGTCAAGAACATTGTTTACGATGTCGCAAAACGGTGAAGCTCCGAAATTATTTTTAAAAATAACGAAAAAAGGAATTCCGCTAAATGGTATCCTTTTAACAACAACATTTATAATAGTTGGCGTGTTTCTAGCTTATTTAACACCAGACCAAGTTATTAGCTACTTGATGACCATACCAGGATTTACTGTTTTATTAATTTGGGCTAGCATTGCTTGTGCCCAATTGAAGCTCCGCCCACAATATGTGGAAAAACTGAAGGGCTTTCGTGTCATACTATATCCGTACACAACTATAGTTGCAATTGTGTCATTAATGTGCATCTTTGTTACGTTTATTTTTAATAAACAAAATATTATTGGTACCGCTGTTTGTTTACTAACAGTTGCTGTGCTTATTATTGTTTCTTTTATAGTGAAAAAGGACAAGGCTAAAACGGCGGTTGTTAGTACAAAGGCCGTGGCGATGCGTGATGAGCAGGCTATCTAGCTCATCGCCGAAATTCATTTGCAAGCACGACAGGATTTCGGCATGTCATTGCCTCGGACATGATACACACGCCTTTGGCGCCTGTCATTTTAATATCAGTTACTTTATCTTTTGTTATGCCACCAATTGCGAATACTGGAATTGGAACCAAATCGCATATTTTTTTAAGAAAGGGAAGCCCTCGTGGAGGGACTCCCTTTTTGCAATCTGTTGAAAAGACGTGCCCGGCAATTAAGTAGGTAGCTCCCAACTTAAAAGCCTCTTCTGCTTCAGCAACCGAATGGACGGAGGCCCCAACCACAATAAATGGCCGCAGTTCAGATTTATATTTTCTTAGATTATCCATTGAAAAATGAATATTGGGTAGCTCTAACTTTTCCGCAACGGAAAAGTTTTGGTTAATTATTAGCGGAACATGATGCGCACGACAGAGTTCTTTCACTTTTATAGCCAAGGCTTCATATTCTGATAAGTCTAAGTCTTTTTCTCTTAGCATGATTGCAGAAGGTTTACCCTTTGCTAAATGATTAATCCTCTGGAAAAAGTCATCTCTACATAGCTTACGACTTGTAACATAAATAAGCATCGTCTATCTCCTAGCACTCTAATGTAAGTTCGCCTAAACTCTAACATAATCCGTATATACAGGCTGCAGCCCTTTCTTAACAATTGTTTGATGAACTTCCTCTACAGTCCGTTCATCGGAAATTTCAAATTGTTCGTCGCCCTTTTGTTCCTCGTTGTGGCCGCCCACGCCGACACTAACGCCTGCTGACATTTTGGTAGCAACTAATCCAATGACGTTATCTCGGAATCCAGCTCGTTCCCTTGTGGAAATCGTAATGCCAGCGTAAGGCATGAACAAGCGATAGGCAAGCATGACTTGTAAAAGCTGTTTTTCATACACATCTTTCGGGTTGTTGTCTGCATTGTTTTTATAAGGTCGTAACCGCGGAACAGAGAAACTAATTTCTGCATACGGATATTTTTGCTGAATCAAATGGGCATGTAACCCAGCGGCAAAGGCATCTTTGCGAAAGTCATCGAGCCCAAGCAATGCCCCAAAAGAAACGCCGCGCATTCCGCCTAACAAAGCTCGCTCTTGGGCATGAAAACGGTATGGAAAAATCCGTTTTGAACCCCATAAATGAACTTCTGCATATTTATTAGGATTGTATGTTTCTTGATAGACCGACACGAAATCTGCACCACAACTACGCAAAAATGCATATTCATCTGTATTTAATGGATAGATTTCAATTCCAACTGTTGAAAAATACTTCGTCGCGAGTGTAACAGTTTCGCCAATATACTCAACATCAGATTTATAACGGGATTCCCCTGTGAGCAAGAGAATCTCTTCCAACCCAGTCGCAGCAATTGCTTTAAGCTCAGCTTCTGCATCCGTTTTGGAAAGTGTTGCCCGTTGAATTTTATTTGTTGCTTTAAAGCCGCAATAAACACATTCATTTTCACAATAATTAGCAATATATAAGGGAGTAAATAAGGAAATAGCATTCCCAAAATGCTTTCTCGTCTCTAATTTAGCCTTTTTCGCCATTTCTTCTAAATAAGGTAAGGCAGCAGGAGAAAGGATTGCTGCGTAATCATCGATAGAAAGATGGTCCTTATTTAAAGCCTTTTCCACATGATAACTGGAAAACACTTCATGATCATAGTTATCTACCGCTCTTAATACTTTCTCCATCAAGTCTGACTCAATGGCTTCCATGCCAGGCATATATTGCATATGGTCTACTCTTTTAATTGCCATGTTAATCCTCCAAAAATCCAGTCAAAGGGCTGGAAGCTTCTCCTTCAAAGTCTAATACACGGCCTAAGCCGGCAAGGTAAGCGGCCCGTCCTGCTTCAATTGCTAGTTTGAAGGCTTTCGCCATTAAAGCCACATCACTAGCGGTAGCAACTGCCGTATTACACATAATGGCATCAACGCCCATTTCCATTGCTTCACATGCTTGGGAAGGGCGGCCGATACCAGCATCGACAATAATCGGAAGATTAATTTCATCAACTAACATTTGGATAAAATGCTTTGTACAAAGCCCCTTGTTGCTCCCAATTGGTGCTCCTAAAGGCATAACTGCGGCTGCACCGGCATTGACTAATGATCTTGCCACGTATAAATCTGGATACATATACGGCATGACGATGAAGCCTTCTTTTGCTAACATTTCAGTCGCTTTCATTGTTTCATAGTTATCAGGCAGCAAATATTTAGAGTCAGAAATGACCTCTAATTTGACAAAATCGCCGCAGCCAAGCTCTCTTGCGAGCCTAGCGATTCTGACTGCTTCCTCGGCATTTCGCGCCCCTGAAGTATTTGGCAGCAAGGTAATTTCTTTCGGAATATAATGCAAAATATTTTCCTCACCACCTGTATTGGCACGTCTTAATGCCAAAGTCACCATTTCCGCTTCCCCATGCTCTATAACCGCTCGCATAATTTCTAACGAAAATTTCCCAGAGCCTAATATAAACCTTGATCCAAACTCATGTCCACCGATAATTAATTTATCATTCATTTTGCAAAAACCTCTCCCTATCAATTTTTTAATCGCACACACCCTAAACCTTAAAGTGAACGACAATCAACCCCCGCCAACAAATGTCACAACCTCAAGCACATCTTCATCATGAAGCAGAACATCTTTATAATTATCTTTTGGAACAATTTCTCCATTACGTTCAACGACGATTAAGCCGATATCGAAGTTTTTCTCAGTTAAAAAATCAAATAAATTTTTCTCTTTTTCAAATTCTATGAAATTGCCATTTACCTTCACTTTTTTCATCCTTTCTAAAGATTTTCACAAAAAAAGCACAAAATGGCCCTTACACCCTTTCGGTGGTGCTCCCCATTTTGTGCTTCACTTTATTTTTTAAATTACTTAAAATATACACAAGTGTCATACAGTTGTCAAGAGGCTACCGACAGCCGTCATGCGTTGCCCGTGAAAATGTAATGTAATGATTGAGCTTTGAAAAGTGCATAATATTTCTAAACACTTTGTTGGAGATGTAAAAAATGGCGTTAAATAAAACGTATATAGAACTTGAGAATATAAGAGTTTATTGTGAATATTCCTTAAATAATAAGCCACCGCTTATGTTAATTCACGGTGTTGCTGCTACAATTTATACATTTAATGCACTTATGCCATTATTAAAGGATCATTTTTCAATCGTAGCTGTTGATTTGCCTGGTTTCGGTCGAAGCGAGAAGTCATCCTCTTTTGTATATTCATTTGAAAATTACGCTAAGGTTGTTCAAAGTTTTATCGAGTATTTTCAATTAAAAGATGTAACTATTGTAGGACACTCCATGGGTGGTCAAATCGCCTTATATACAGCGAAATTATTCCCAGAAAAAATAAACAAATTAGTATTGTTGGCGAGTTCTGGTTATTTAAAGCCAGCTAACAAAGCGCTCATTTACTGTACTTATCTCCCTTTTTTTAAATATTTTATAAAAAGGGAGGTCCTTAAAAAAGAGGTAAAGGATGTGTTAAAAAATGTATTTTATAATCCTTCTCTTATCACGAATCGGCATATTGAGGAATTCGGAAACCCGCTTAAGGAAGAAGGATTTTATACATCGCTAATGAGGTTATTAAGGCATCGTGAAGGGGACTTATCAAGTGGGGAGCTACAAAATATTTACATCCCAACTTTATTACTTTGGGGTGAAGAAGATAAAGTCGTTCCTGTCGAAGTAGGACATAGATTAGCAAAAGACTTGCCTAACGCAAAGCTCCTAACATACGAAAAGACGGGGCATTTAATTTCAGAAGAAAAACCGAAAGAGGTGTTTAAAGAAGTCTTATCGTTTATATTTGAAAGAGGCTGAACTCGTCGCTAAAGTTAGCCTCTTTTTTTCGCTGATAGTATTGCTTTTCGAGTATATGGAAAATATTCTGCATCTGAATATTGTACATGGCCGACAATAATGTCATTAATAATAAAGGAAAAGAATTCTGTTAGTTTAAGCTCCCCGTTTTGAAACGCCTTCTTAAATTGAAAAACCTTATCTAGTAAAGTGGTATGAATTTCAGCATGTTTTTCATAGTCTGGGTACCCAATCTCTAACAAGATCTGCTCTTCATCACGAAAATGGTTAATGATATCATTTAAAATTATATCGACTTGATGGATGATTTTTTCCTTTTCTATGTTTGAGAGAGATAAATAAATGAGAGTATTCGCTTTTTCTACTAGTTCGCGATGTTCTACATCAATCTCCGGATTCCCACTTTCCCACTCCTTCTTCCATTCAATTTTCATAGGAGCGTTTAGTAGTCGTTCTTGTTCCTCAGAACAATGAACGCGATTTCTGCCGCATTCCTTGGCACGGTACATTGCTTTATCAGTCCGTTTATACCAACTATAATATGTTTCAGATTCTATTCTTTCGGCAACACCAAAACTAGCTGTTAAGTGACCGATAATTGGATATTTATATTTTTCCATTGTTTGACGGATATTCTCAGCTATAGTATAAGCTTCCTCAATACTCTTGTCTGGCATGATGATGACAAATTCTTCGCCGCCAAGCCGTACTAGAAAATCAGGGTCAGAGATTAAACTATTCGCTAAACTAGCTGTCTGCTTCAATACCTCATCCCCAACAGGATGGCCCCAAATATCATTTACTCGCTTAAAACGGTCTAAATCGAAAATAACCATGGAAAGAGGCTGATTCTCACGGTCGGCACGATTCATTTCATTTTCAATGCACCGATCTAGAAAATGGCGGTTGTAAAGGCCTGTTAATTCATCCCTAATTGCAAGATCGTTTAAAATTTTATTTTTTCGCTCTAATATTTTCGTTAGCTCTGTAAGGCTCTGATTATTTTTGTATAATTCCGTTACATCGTGATAGATACAACCAAAAATTTCACGACATAAAGGGAATATTTGTATCCGTATCCGTTTTTGAAGTGATGGGTGATAGATATCTAGCTGTACAGGTGTAGGATTTACGATAAAATCTTGAAAAAGTTTTCCCCATTGATCTTCTCCTTCTAAACTATGTGGAAACACTTCATCGTGTGTTTTATTTATTAAATCAGCACCTTTAATGTTCATCAAATTCTCAAAAGCCCTATTGATTAATAAAAATTTGTAATCATACGGTACTCCATAATCATCAAATCGAATCTTATGACATGAATACGCAATAGGAGACTTATTAAAGAATTCTTTAAAACAAAGCTCTTCCATTCTTCACACCCATTTCATACTGTTCATTCTATAATTTAATTATATGCTATAATTTATTGTCAAGAAAGTGAGTTTGTAGCAGATTTAAGAATTCTGCTAAAATAGAGTGAGCCGCTTATTATAAAAATGGAATGGTGAACAAGCCTTGAAAAAATTTAAAAAAGTCTATGTAGAAATTACGAGCGTATGTAATCTTGCTTGCAGTTTTTGCCCGCCAACAAAACGTACGGCTAATTTTATTAAACTTGAAGCATTTAATCATATACTTGAACAAATTAAAGCGCATACAAAATACATTTACCTTCATGTCAAAGGAGAACCCCTTCTTCATCCACGCATCGATGAATTGTTAGATGCCAGTCATAATAAAGGCTTTAAGGTGAATATAACGACAAACGGAACACTCATAAATAAAAACTGGGATAAACTTTTAGGAAAGCCAGCGCTTCGCCAAATGAATTTTTCTCTTCATAGTTTTGATGGAAATGAGGGGGCAGTAAACAGGGAGGAATATTTGGTTTCTATTCTTGCGTTTGCTCGAAAAGCAGCTGAAGCGGGTGTGATTATCTCGTTTCGATTATGGAATTTACAACGGGAAAACATAACGAATATTGAAAGGCGAAGAAACCGTGAAACTTTAGAAATGATTGAAAAGGAGTTTAACCTTGAATATAAAATTGAGGAAAAAGTCGTGCCAGGTAGCGGTCTTAAGATTGCAGAGCGAATTTATCTTAATCAGGACTATGAATTTCAATGGCCTAGTCTAGATGCACAAGAAGATGATGGCAAAGGATTTTGTCATGCGCTGCGCACGCAAGCAGCTATACTTGTTGACGGTACAGTTGTTCCTTGTTGTCTTGATGGGGAAGGGGTTATTTATTTAGGGAATATCTATAAAACTCCTTTCTCAGAAATAGTAGAAGGAGAAAGAGCGAATAAACTTTACGATGGTTTTTCGAGAAGAGAGGCTGTTGAGGAAATGTGTAGAAAATGCGGATATAGAAAAAAATTTGAGACAGTAGGGAGGGAACTCATATGATAGTGAAAAAAATAACAGTAGAAAAGCTAGTTAAAAGGTTTTCTTTAACAGTATTAGCTGGTGGCGACCAGTTGCAAAAAACAATATCACAACCAAGGGTACATCGTCCTGGATTGGAATTTGTTGGACACTTCGATTTTTTCCCAACTGAGAGAGTGCAAATTTTGGGGAAAAAGGAAATTAATTATTTACTAAAGTTAAGTGAAGATGAACGGAAAATCCGTTTTGGGAATATTGTTAGTTACCATCCCCCATGTTTTATTGTGACGGCTGGGGAAGAAGGACTTACACATTTGAAAAATCATTGTATAGAAAAAAAAATTCCTTTACTACTTACGAACAAACCCGAAAAAACTTCAGAATTTATTATAAAAATTGATGCTTTTATGGTAAAAGAGTTAGCTCCAGAAATGACTGTTCATGGTGTTTGTATGAATGTATTTGGAATTGGCATTCTTATTCGTGGTAATTCAGGTGTTGGGAAAAGTGAGACGGCTCACACGTTAATTGGCCGGGGGCACCGCCTAGTGGCTGATGATGTTGTTGTTTTAAAAAAGCTTAGTTCCCAAACACTTCTTGGCACACATGATGTAAAAACAAAGGAATTCTTGGCTCTCAGGAGCCTTGGGTTATTAAATGTAGTGCGCATGTATGGGCGCAAGGCTTTTCAGGATGAAACAAGAATTGCCCTTGATATTCACTTGACCAAATGGCAGAAGGATGCTTTGAACAATGAGTTGGAACAAGAGCTTGAGTATGTTGAGTATATGGGCATTAAAATCCCTTCAATCGAAATTCAACTTCAACCAGGACGTGATGTAGCAGGGTTGATTGAGGCAGCTGCAAATAACTGGTATTTAAGGCAGCAAGGATACAGTGCTGCAGAGGAATTTCTGAGCAGACTTGAAGGTGATTTTTCGGAATCAAAAATGCCTTGAAAATTTTAAAAAACTAGTGGCAATCTGTTTCATACTGTTATATAATTATAAATAATAAACTTAATTGTTATATAACAAAGGAAAATATCCAATAAAACTTTAAAAAATGGTGAAAGGGAGTTAAACGGATATGACAAAAATAGATGCGATTGCCCGGAGAATTTTAGGTTGGAAGTTAAATAGATGGGATCGATGGTATGATCATGAGAATCGCCTGTTCATCCATGATTCTGAGTTCCAGCCAGAACATAATCTTGACCATGCGATGATTATCGTTGAAAAGATGAAAAAGTTCGGATTTACTTATGAAACAAACGGAGTATCGGAAGCAGCATTCAATGATGCAAAAGGAACTGGCGAAACATTGGCTCAAGCGATTACGAATGCAGCTTATTCAATTATTGAGAGAAACTCTGTAACAGATAGCAGCAAAATGTGGCGGACTTTATGCTAGAAAAAAGGAAACGCAAGGGCGGTTTAAACCGTTCCTGCGTTTCCTTTTTAAGTTTCTACAGTTTCTACAAACATTTTACAGAAATCACACCAATTATTAATAATAATATATTTACTGTCAATCGAAATAAGTCCTTGTTCTCTCAGCTTTGAAACGATGCGGCTTACGCTTTCACGTGTAGAGCCTATTGTGTTAGCTAGGTCCTGAATTGTTATTGGAAGTTCAATTTTTAAACCGCAGTTCGTCTTACTTCCGAAATCACGTGCGAGCCGTTCGATTGTTTTGACAGTTTTACTGTAAACGTCTAAAAGCGCAATATCTTGTAATATGGTAGTGAAAGAACGAAGTTGTCCACCCATAAAACGAATCATTTCGATTGAAAGCTCAGGATTACATGCGATAAATTCCTCCAAATCAGAGGATAATATATAAAGGACTTCGCTATCCATTAATGTTTGTGCTGCCCCAGGGTAACAGCAGTCTGGTTCACTAAACAAGGAGGCTTCTGCAAAAATGTTTCCTGGTCGTTTTATGCAAACAATTAATTCTCTTCCTTGAGCGTTAGTTTTTTTAATTTTGATGCCACCATTTTTTACAAAAAAAGTCGCCTTAGCTTCATCTGATTCATGAAAAATAAAATCCCCTTTTTTATATGTGGCCGTTTTAACCTTTGTACTTAAAGAGCCTATTAAATGGTCAGGTAAGTCCTTAAAAAAAGGAATGCTTTTTAAAAACGCTACATGCATACAATTGGACCTCCTTTAAGTTAATAAGAATCATAAACACACTTTGTAATTGTTTTCATTATATATTAAAATGTGATAAATATCATACTTTTCAGCATTATTTTAAATGTTATTGTCGAAAAAATATCTTCATGGAGGTATGAAGCACGATCATAATCCGATGCTTCAAAAAAGCTAATGGAAAATCTATTTGTTTTTTGGCGGAAATTGAATAATGAAAATAAGAAAGTGGCAGTCCTACTTCAATTGTTTCTTATTGCTCTATTAGCGACATTAGCCAGCGAAATTCGTTTAGTGCCCTTTGAAGGAGAAACGTTTCGTTTTGGGTTAGGGGGTGTTGCTTTTTTTTTACTAATTTTGATTTGGCCTCCTGCTTCACTTATTTGGACTGGTATTGTTACAGGCGTCACAGTCGTTGGTTTTCGCTTATTTCTTGACTTTTCCCTCTATGAAATCCATATTTCTACAAGTTTTATTAATCATTGCTCCGCTTTTTTATTTTATTTACTCTATGCTCTTGGACTACATATAATTAAAGTTGAAAAATATAAAACATATCCTTTTATTTTAGGTGCTTGGGCATCTCTTTTTGAATTTATAGGGAATAGTGCAGAACAGTTGCTTAGGCATTTATTATTGCATCAAGCATTTTTGGGATTTACAGAATGGACAATCATTATTGGAGTTGCTTTGCTCCGAAGTTACTTTGTTGTTGGCTTATATGCATCTATAACGGTTTCGGAGCATAAGAAACGGATGCAGGAGATAGTAAAGGTAGGCTCAGAATTATATGGTGAAACCCTTTATTTACAAAAATCGATGAACCATATTGAAAAAATCACAGCAGAAAGCCACGATCTTTATCGAAAGTTAAGAAAGACAGAATCCCATGAGTTGAGTGTACAAGCGTTGCTTATCGCCCAAGAAATTCATGAGGTGAAGAAAGATTCGCAGCGAATTTTATCGGGGCTTTTGAAAATAGCTGAACAAAAAATAGAAACTATTTTTTTTCTTTCAGATGTGCTCAATCTTGTTGTTCATGCAAATGAAAACTATAGTGAACTTTTAAAGAAAAAAATTATAATTCATCGAACGATTACGATTGATTATGAAACGGAGCAGCAAATCCCGCTTCTTGCGTTATTAAATAATCTTGTAGCAAACGCAGTAGAAGCGATTGATTTAAAAGGGGAAATTTATATTGAAATAAAGCAGGATTCAGCCAATACTAGTTTTATAATTGAGGATTCTGGTAAAGGCATTCGAAAAAAAGATTTACCAATTATTTTTGAAGCTGGCTATACAACAAAATTTAATGAAGAAGGAGTTGCTGCTACAGGAATTGGTTTATCCCATGTACAAGAGATTGTCCAGATGCTAAAAGGAAATATTGAAATTGACACAATGGAAATGGGAACTGTTTTTCGAATTTGTATACCAACTGAAATGTTACGAAAGAGAGTTGAGTAGAGCTGCGCTATTATATTATAGATGATGATAAGGCTAGTAGAACGATGTTGAAAAACATAATTATAGATGGTGAACTTGGCGTCGTCATTGGTGAGGCTGAAAGTGGCGTCAAAAGTCTTAAGCCGATTAAAGCGATGCACCCCGACATTGTATTGATTGATTTTTTAATGCCCGAATTGGACGGAATCGAAACGATTGAACAGTTGAAAAAGGAAGGTTTTCAAGGTCAATTTATTATGATTTCTCAAGTCGTGAATAAAGAGATGGTGGCAGAAGCTTATGAAAAAGGGGTGGAGTTTTTCATCCATAAGCCTATTAACAGCGTTGAAGTTAAGAGCATATTGGGTAAGGTTTCTGAACAACTGCGATTAAGAAACTCTTTACTAACGATTCAAGAATCACTAACAAATATTGGCTTGGACAAAAGTAAAAAGCTAAGAACAGTGAGAGAAATTGTCCTTTCTATTTTAAGTGATATGGGAATTTCTGGTGAGACAGGAAGTGACGATATTGTTTCCATTATTGAATTCTTAATGAATCAGGATGATAGTAGCGTTCAATTGCCTCCTCTAAAAGATTTGTATGAAGCAATTGCAATGAAAATGAAATCTGAACATGCGGATATAGTAAAGGAAAGTAAAGCAATGGAACAGCGTATTCGGAGAACTATTCTTGCGGCAATTCATAATTTAGCTTCAATCGGGGTCATTGACTATACGAATGCAGAGTTTGAGTATTATGCCCCGCGTTATTTTGACCTAAAAGAGGTAAGAAAACAGATGATAAATATTGAAGAAGGAAAGTTCGAGCAAGTAAAAGTGAAAATTAACATTCGTAAATTCGTACAAGTGCTGTATCTTGAAACAATGAAAAAACTTAATCAAGAATAATATTTATGCTAAAAGTACAAAATATTTTAAAAAAAGTATAAAAAAATTTAAAATACTGAAATGAATTTAATGTCGGATTTTGTCGGATTAAATAGGTTACCCTTAAAATAAACGTATAAGCTAATTCTAAAAAGTTGGAAACGTTTTCTATATAAAAAAGGGGTGACTTGTCAATGAAGAAAAAATTTAAATTTCCTTTAGCTTATCAAATTCTTGTTGGTTTAGTCTTGGGTATTATCGTAGGCGCGGTTTTTTACGGGAATCCTGCGGTCGAAACTTATTTACAACCATTAGGTACCATTTTTCTTAATATGATCAAAATGATTGTTGTGCCAATCATTGTTTCTACGTTAATTATTGGTGTTGCAGGTACTGGAGATATTAAGCAATTAGGTAAGCTTGGTGGGAAAACTCTTATTTATTTTGAAATCGTGACAACGCTTGCAATTATCGTCGGGATATTGGTAACTAATATATTTAAACCTGGTGTAGGCATTGACATGTCCTCACTTGCTAAAACTGATATTGGTAAGTATGTTGAAACTACTGAGCAAGTCCAACATGGCCATGGATTTTTTGACATTATTATTAATATTGTACCAACGAATTTTGTTCAAGCAATGGCAAATGGGAATATGCTTTCGATTATCTTTTTTTCCGTACTATTCGGACTAGGGGTTGCAGCGGTTGGTGAAAAAGGGAAACCAGTGCTAGCCTTTTTTGAAGGTGTAGCAGATGCGATGTTCTGGGTGACGAATCTAATTATGAAGTTTGCTCCATTTGGTGTATTCGGATTAATAGGAGTTACCGTTTCGAAATTCGGATTAGCATCATTAGTTCCACTTGGTAAGCTAATGCTCCTTGTTTATGCAGCGATGATTTTCTTTATCATTGTCGTATTAGGTGGTATTGCAAAGTTAGTAGGTATTAATATTTTCCATATTATGAAGGTATTAAAGGAAGAACTAATTTTGGCTTATTCAACATCCAGCTCTGAAACCGTATTGCCGAAAATAATCGATAAAATGGAGAAGTTTGGTGCTCCAAGGGATATTGTTTCTTTTGTTGTCCCAACAGGCTATTCCTTTAACTTGGATGGGTCTACATTATACCAAGCGATTGCGGCCATTTTTATCGCGCAAATGTATGGCATTAATTTAAGTATTACCGAACAAATTACATTAGTTTTAGTATTAATGGTAACATCGAAAGGTATTGCAGGTGTACCAGGGGTTTCCTTTGTTGTTTTATTAGCAACCTTGGGAACAGTTGGTATTCCGCTTGAAGGTCTAGCCTTTATCGCTGGAATTGATAGACTTCTTGACATGGCTCGTACAGTTGTAAATGTAATGGGAAATTCATTGGCGACAGTTGTCATGGCTAAGTGGGAAGGTCGATTTGACTATTTGAAAAAAGAGAAGTACATTGCATCCTTAAAGAAAGCAGCTTAATACTAGGTAAGTATAGGATCTTGAAATATTTACAGTGGTGCTATATAAATATAGTATAATTAAATAACAACTTCGCTATTAAACAGTGAGGTAGAGGCGTGATAATTAGCAGTCTTTTGTCTAGGACTGTCGCAATAAACTTTTCCAGTTTATTGCGGTGTGCTATCTCATTTGGGAAATGGGGAGAAATTTGGGCTAGTACTACGACCTGGGTTTATCTCGGGTTGTTTTTTTGTTATTGCAGTATTTTATTTGATAGAGTGTATTTGTTTTTGTAATACAAGCAATACTGTAATAATAAAATTGTTTTAAGAGGAGGGATAGTATGAGGGGAAAAATATCCTTAGTAGTAGCTATATCTTTTTCATTAATTCTTTTATTAGCTGGTTGTGGGACCGGAAATAATCAACAAGTGGAAAACGTCCAGGCACCGGCTTCATCAGAACAGGGAACATTTAAGATTGGACTTGAAGCAGGATATGCACCATTTAACTGGACGCAAATGGATGATTCAAATGGTGCGGTGCCGATTGAAGGATCTTCTGAATTTGCGGGGGGATATGATGTTGAAATTGCCAAAAGACTTGCAGAAGGCTTAGGCAAACAATTGATGATTGTGAAAACGGAATGGGATGGACTCGTACCAGCGTTAACTTCAGGCAAAATTGATGCCATTATTGCAGGGATGTCACCAACGGAAAAACGCAAAAAGACAATTGATTTTTCGGATAATTATTATAAATCAGATTTAGTAATGGTTGTCAAAAAAGGCGGAAAATATGAGGGGGCTACTTCTATTCAAGATTTCAAAGGTGCTAAAGTAAGTGCACAGCTAAATACATTCCATTATTCAGTAATTGATCAGATTAATGGCGTAAAAAGGCAACCAGCTATGGATAACTTTCCAGCGATGAGAGTTGCGCTTCAATCAGGAGTGATCGATGGTTACGTTACCGAACGCCCAGAAGCTGTTAGTGCTTCAAGTGCAAACAACAACTTCGCAATGGTAGAGTTTACGGACGGATTTATTACTTCAGATGATGACACAGCAATTGCTGTCGGATTGCAAAAAGGCAGTGAATTAACAGAGAAGATTAATGAGATATTAGCAGGTATATCGGAGGACGAACAGACTAGTATTATGGATGCTGCTATTAAGAATCAACCAGCAGCACAATAAAGATGATATGAAAGAGGTTGTCTCAAAAGTTACGCGAGAGAACCTCTTTTTAAACTGTTAAAAATTATGAGGAGGGGAACTATGACCTTTGAATGGGTAGTTAACATTATACGGGATAATTGGCCGATGTTCCTTCGTGGGGCAGGTATTACCCTTTATATTTCAATTATAGGTACTATTATAGGCTCTTTCATTGGATTAGTAGTGGGCGTTATCCGAACGATTCCAATGGCTGAACGGGGAGCTAAAAGAATTTTACTTAAAGTAATTAATGCTATTCTTTCTACTTATATCGAATTTTTTCGTGGAACACCAATGATAGTTCAGGCCATGGTTATTTTCTATGGTTCCGCCTTAGCATTTGGGGTCGATATGGATCGAATAGCTGCTGCGATTTTTATAGTATCTATTAATACAGGTGCATACATGTCCGAAATTGTCCGCGGTGGTATCGTTTCAATTGAAAAAGGGCAATTTGAAGCAGCACAAGCTATCGGGATGAACCATATCCAAACGATGGTTCATGTTGTCTTACCACAAGTGATTCGTAATATCTTACCAGCAACAGGAAATGAATTTGTTATTAATATTAAAGATACTTCAGTTTTAAATGTAATTTCAGTATCTGAGTTATATTTTGCCACTAAATCGATTGCTGGAAACAACTTCCGCTACTTCGAATCATTCTTTGTAGCCTGCGTTCTGTATTTTATCATGACATTTACTGTAACAAGAATTCTTCGCTTTATTGAACGGAAATTGGAAGGCCCTGATAGTTACATAATCGTTCCGGGAAATCAAATGCAAGTGGAAACCGCTGAGGATGCAATGCGCAGAATTGATAAATATGATGGGAATAAATAGGTGAAGGGGGAGGGAAAATGAAAAAAATAATTGATATTCAACATTTAAGCAAATCCTTTGGAGCCCATGAAGTATTAAAAGATATTAATTTTTCAGTTAATAAGGGAGAAGTCGTTTGCATTATCGGTTCCTCTGGTTCTGGTAAATCGACGCTACTTCGTTGTGTGAATCTGTTAGAGAAACCTAGTGGCGGCCAGATTATTTATCGAGGTGAAAATATTTTGGATGACAAACATAATATACCTGCTTACCGCCAAAAGCTTGGGATGGTATTCCAACAATTTAATCTATTTAACAATCACAATGTCTTAGGAAATTGTGTAGTTGGACAAGTCAAGGTTTTAGGCCGCACCAAAGATGAAGCTGAAAAAGTGGCCTCGAAATATTTAAAGGTTGTTGGCATGGACAAGTATGTGAACGCGAAGCCGAGACAATTATCTGGCGGACAAAAGCAGCGGGTTGCAATTGCTAGAGCGCTTTCAATGGAGCCGGATGTCATTTTGTTCGATGAACCAACGTCTGCCTTAGATCCCGAAATGGTCGGCGAAGTATTAAAAATAATGAAAGAGCTTGCTGAATCAGGCTTAACCATGCTAATCGTAACACATGAAATGGAGTTCGCTAAAGAAGTATCAAACCGTGTCGTTTTCATGGACAAAGGGGTTATTGCTGAAGAAGGAAGCCCAGAGCAAATCTTTAATAACCCAAAACAAGAGCGGACAAGGGAATTTTTAAAGCGGACTTTGAAAAATATTTGAATTTTCAAAAATTATATTGCGAAAATTAAAATAATTTAATATAATTATTCCTAATACCTTCTTCTTTATTCGTCTATGGGAATTTCCAAATTGCAAAATATACGTAATGGCAAGTCATCGAAAGATGTTATTCAAGACACAAAATTGTAAGGGTAAAGTTGTGTGGTAATACTAGCCAATGTCGAATTAACTCCTGTTTGAAAATTTAAAGGAGGTATGTAGTTTGGATTTTTGTGGAAAATGTCCTTTGGAAGTTAGCGGAATGAATAATGAAAATCCCATAGATGAGAAAACGGAGGAATGGTTATGACAAAAAAGAAATTAAATAAAGTAGTCTTAAAGACTATCAAGTCCCACATTAAAGAACAAAAACAATTGCAAAAATCTTTACTTAGAGAGGCAAACATAAGTTACAAATAGTTGCTTGAATGTAAGTGGAATGACTTGGATGATTATAAGAAGAAGGTGAAGCAGCTTGCTCATATTGGGTGGGCTGTTTTCTTTTATGGTATAATGTAGGGAATAACATCTATTTTTGGGAATATAGTAAAAATAGTGGTAAGAAGTTATACCACAGTGTAAGTTGGAGGATTATCAATTCATGCAGTTAATTTTAACATTTTTAATTCTTGGTATTACGATTATTCTTTTCATGAGCAATCGTGTTCGTGCTGATTTTGTTAGTTTACTAGCTTTATTAGCCCTTGTTTTGACAGGGATTTTGGAGCCGTCTGAGGCATTGGCAGGCTTTTCAAACTCAGTTGTCATTATGATTGCAGGGTTGTTCGTTGTCGGAGCAGGCATACTACGCACTGGTCTGGCCCAAAAGGCAGGCAATCTACTATTACGCTGGTCAGGCAATAGTGAGAAAAAACTTTTTGTATTATTATTGTGCATTGTTGTTTTTATCGGTTCTTTTATGAGTAACACGGGTACCGTTGCGATTATGCTACCTGTTGTTATTAGTATTGCTTTAAGTATAAAAACAGATGTTTCGAAGTTTTTAATTCCATTGTCTTATGCAGCTAGTTTGTCAGGCCTGATGACGCTAATTGCTTCGCCACCTAATTTAATTATTAGCCAAACCCTCGTAGACCATGGGTTTCAGCGTCTAGGTTTTTTTGACATTACGCCGATTGGGATTATAGGAGCGATAACAGGGATTACATATTTATTTGTAGTTAGAAATATATTGCTGCCAAATCGTAAAAACAAAAAACGGGTTGATCATAAGCACTTATCACCAAAGGATCTTATCCAGAATTATCATTTAGAAGATATTTTACATCGTGTTCAAGTGCCTGAAGGGTCCCCTATGGTTGAAAAGCTTTTATCAGATTTGAAAATTCCTGCAAACTATCAATTATGTATTTTGAAAATTGACCGAAAAGCTGGCGAAGGTAGAAGTCTTTTGCCGATTACGTATCAAGAGATGGCAGGGCCAACAAGTGTTATTCAAGCAAAGGATATTCTATATATTCAAGGGTTACGACCACAAGTAGAGAAATTAGTAACTGATTATCAGCTTGTCGTTGAAACTGAAAAAATGGATAATAATGAACTTGTATCAAGCCGATTAGGGGTTGCAGAAGTACTTTTAACACCTTATTCTAGTTTAGTTAACAAAACGATTCGCGACATTAATTTTCGTGAAAAATATAATTTGAATATTATTGGGATTAATCGAAAGGGAAACTATATTTTAAAAGAAATGTCAGATGTCCACCTCCGTTTCGGAGATGCACTTTTAGTGCAAGGGTCATGGGACGAAATTGATCTTCTTTCAAAAGAAACAAAAGATGTCGTCGTCGTTGGTCAACCGAAGGTTCATGCCAGCATGGCTTCAGCCAGTGGGAAGGCACCAATAGCTGGGATGATTATGCTTTTTATGATTTTATTAATGGTTTTAGAGGTTTTTCCGACTGTTATTTCTGTTTTAATCGGTGCTGTTTTAATGATTATTACCGGTTGTTTGCGAAATATGGATGATGCTTATGGTCAGATGAACTGGGAAAGTATTGTCTTAATAGCCTGTATGTTGCCTTTAGCAACAGCGTTAGAAAAAACAGGCGGAATGGTCTACCTTTCAGAAGGGATTATCAAATTACTTGGCGGCTATGGTCCAACCGGTGTTTTAATTGGTATCTATCTAGTTACAATGGTATTTGGGCAATTTATTAGCAACACGGCGACAGCTGTCTTGTTTGCTCCAATTGCGATGAACGCCGCATTGAAAATTGGTGTGAGCCCTTATCCGTTTTTAATAGCTGTTGCCGTTGCCGCAAGCATGGCTTTTGCTACACCAGTAGCATCACCGACAAATGCTTTAGTTATGACAGCTGGTAGTTATAAATTCAGTGACTTCGTAAAAATCGGTATTCCAATGCAAATCGTCATGTTTATCGTTATGATGCTTGTAATTCCACTTTTATTTTCATTTTAGGAAGCAGGGGGCGGTTCTCCCCTCCTGCTTCCTTCTTTTTACGAAGCTTTTGCTTCTAATTCCTCTACTACTGGAGCTTTGTTCCCAACCGTACTAAGCAATAAACCAACACCAGTACCAACAAGTGCATCCATCGTATTATACCCTTCTAGAAATCCTGTAAAAATGTCCCATATATTTTTCCATCTTAGAAGGGTTTAAGCTAACTACATAAACAAGAGCGAAAAATAAAACAGTACATAATAATATGAATGTTTTGTTCATTTAATATGGGGTGACTTCATGGCTAAAAAAAGCTTTAAAGATTATAAATTAAGTGAGGAAATAAATAGAGCACTTGCTTGTTTGAACTATAAAAATCCAACAGAAGTTCAAAGTGAAGTAATACCAATGGCGTTGGAGAAGAAGGACTTAGTTGTAAAATCACAAACAGGTAGTGGAAAAACAGCTTCATTTGGTATTCCAATTTGCGAAATGGTAGAGTGGGAGGAAAATAAGCCTCAAGCCCTAATCCTTACTCCGACCCGAGAGCTTGCTGCACAGGTAAATAATTTCAGCTATCCGTGTGAAAAGATTCATGGAGGGATGTACCAAGAAGACCGGTTTGCAGTCATGAATGATTTTAAAAAGGGGGATTTCCGCTACTTAGTGGCAACAGATGTGGCAGCAAGAGGAATTGATATTGAGCATATTAATCTTGTTATAAACTTTGACATGCCTTCAGAAAAAGAAAGCTATGTGCATCGAATTGGAAGAACAGGCCGTGCTGGTAAAACAGGGAAGGCAATCACATTAATAACGGAAAATGAAGAAAAGTATTTAGCTGAAATTGAGGATTATGTACGTTTTCAAATTCCGATCATTGACCCACCTTCAAAGGAAGCGATTCAAAGAGGAAAGGCTGCCTTTGAAGAAAAAATAAAGGCAAGCCCAGCTCCAAAAGAGGATAAAAATGCACAATTAAATCAGGATATTATGAAGTTATATTTTAATGGTGGAAAGAAAAAGAAAATAAGAGCAGTAGATTTTGTAGGTACAATTGCGAAAATTGAAGGTGTGTCAGCGGAAGATATTGGAATAATAACAATCCATGAAAATGAATCATTTGTTGAAATATTAAATGGTAAGGGGCCAATCGTTCTACAGGCAATGAAGAAAACGACCGTAAAAGGTAAGCGATTAAAAGTACATAAGGCCATTGAATAAGGAAGCAGGGGAGATAATTCCCCAGCTCCCTTAAATAACGTTTGATACACCTACTAATGATTCTGGTTTTGTGCCAAGAATTAATAGGCATAGTTTTGAGAAGTTTGTGTTGCTCACTTTTGCGATTAATTGCTTCAGCACTTCGAAGTCTTTGTCATCCTTTAGTTTTTGAATTTCATTTTTATACAATTGCAATACAGAGTCATAAACGAAATGTGGTGAAGCTTCACCAGAATCCTTATCCATTAATAAACATCCCATGTAATGATATTTAAACTGCAATGCACGTGTTAGATAAATAGTATGAACTAGTTTTGCATAAAGGGCTGGATAGTCTTGTTTCATTTTTTCAATCGCTTGTTTCGCACTAATTAACTCGTTTAAATTTGTATAAATAATCATTGCTTTTTCCTCCTTCAGTTCTGTTGGAAAAATATGAAAACCCTATCTCTATATTAAAATTGTACGCCTGTTTGGAATGAAAGTAAAATGGTTATATTTCATCCATCGTATAGATAAAATCAATGGAAGGGTTTCCAGCAATGAATATTGTATTAGTTAGTTAATCTTTTTTGAGCGAAATGGAGCCATTCCTTTGCTGCATAGGAAAGGTATTGATTTTTGCTCCAGATTACTGCGAGCTTCCATGCAATAGTAGGATTTACTACTTTAATCGACTTGATTTGATTATTTAAATGCTTGCATGCTCCCTCTGGCAAAAGGGCAACGCCAAGTTTCCAGGCAACCATTTCTTCGATAAAAGACCGTTGTGAGCTTTCAGCGATGATTGTTGGATTAAAACCGACACTTATACAAGAATCAATGATTCGATCATTTAATACAAAGTCTTTATTAAACAAGATAAAGGCCTCATTTGCCAATTCTTTTAACTCTACTTCCTGTCGTTCTGCTAACGGATGGGAGGCATGCAGAATTAGCCTAAGGTCTTCTACTAGAAATGCGAAATGTTCAAATAGTTCATCATTCGTCGGTAGAACGATGACCCCTACATCAAGAAGATTGTTGCCAACATTTTCTGAAATTTTTTTCGAGCCTTCTTCAACGAGTTGGAAGGTAACTCCAGGATATTTTTCATGAAAATCACTAACGATCTTGAGAAATATATGAGCATCAAAAATCGGGGGCAATCCAATCCGAATATGCCCCCTTTTTAATCCTAGAAGCTGGTCCAATTCTGTTTCTAAATTATGAAAGGCAAAATCAATAAGCTTTGCTTGTTCAAGAATAATCTTTCCAGCATCTGTTAACACTAATTGCTTTCTTGAACGGTCAAAAAGAGCAACACCTAATTCATCTTCAAGGTTTTTTATCATTTTGCTAATTGTTGGCTGGGTAATATATAAGTTCTCAGCTGCGCGCGAAAAACTTTTCGCTTTGGCAACCTCGATAAAATACAGTAAATGTTTAATATCCAATTTGCTTCACCTGTAGTCATTTTTGTAAACGGTAGTTCTATTTCTTCCTTCATTTTTTGATTGATAGAGAGCAGCATCGGCTCTCTTAATGACCATTTCGGGTAACTGGTCTTTCTTTTGAAAAGAGGAGATGCCTAAAGAAATTGTAATGGGTTTCCCCGTAGGACTTATTGTTTCCGCTACTTTTATTCTCAACCGTTCTGCGAGTGCAAACGCATCTGCCTCATTCTTATCTTTTAAAAGAATCACAAACTCTTCACCACCATAGCGAAAACATAAGTCATCTTCACGAATAACATCATGCATCGTTTTTGCAAGAAATTTTAACACTTCATCTCCTACTAAATGTCCATATTCGTCATTCACTTTTTTAAATCGATCAATGTCAGCCATAATCAAAGAAAAATGGACTTTCTTTTTTACCCATTTTTCAATCTCTATATCAAACGCCCTTCGATTGGCAAGTCCTGTTAAGCCATCCCTTTGAATTTGATACGTTAACAGCTGGAAATATTGTTGAATATGTTTGTATAATTGGCGAACTTCGTATATATAAGACTTCATTTCTAATCGTTGTATCGATAGGGCCTCGTTTTTTGGAAGAATGGCCTCTTCTGAAAACTTTGCCAATCTATTAATTGGCTTCGTAATAGGATTAGTAAATATCCAAGCAAGCGCCAAAATAAGTAGTAATAAAGGGAGCGATTGGATCATTGTTTTTACTGTTAGAGCGCGAAGCGGCTCTTTTATTACTGATGTAGGTGTTTGCGTGATAATGCCCCAACCTGTTTGCTCGACAAAGGCATAACCTGCGAAATATTCAATGCCTTCGTTATTGATGATTTGCGCGGAGCCGCTTTTTCCTTGCATCACATTTTTTACAAGTGGATGATTTGCGAGCGATTCGTTGATTCGGCTAGAATCTGGATGATAAATGATTTGGCCTGAACGGTCAACAACAAAAACAGATGATTCATCTAAAAATTCATGTTGCTCTAGTATCCTTTTGAGAGAATTATCACTTTGCAAATAGATAGTGCCATCAATAACACCCTTATACGTTCCTTTATCATCAAAAATAGGGTTTGATATAAGGACGACAAGGTTTCCCGTTTGTGCTAAATAGGGATCGGAAATAAACGGTTTTTTATTTTTTAAAGCTTCTTCCATCAGCTTTGACTTTATTTTCGTTCCTGGTTGCACCCCACCTTTATTATTGGGAACGACTTGTGGACTTATTAGCTGGACAACACCGTTTGCATCGGTAGTGAATAGGGAATTAAAATAGCCACTATTGCCAGCTCTCCAATTGTCTAAATCCGCTTGAGTAAATGGTTGGTTCCCGATTATTTTTGCCAAAGTACTTAGATTTTGTTGCGTATTTTCAAGCAAATCGTTCGTACTTAAAGAAATTTTCTTTGCGTAACGATAGTTATCCTCAAGATGATTTACCGTTAACGTATTTTTTAATGCATGATTTGATAAATACCAGTTGATTGTTGTTGTGGCGCAAACTGCAAAAACAACTAAAATACTTATCGCAAATTTTAGCTTTATTCCTTTATTAAACATTTGTTTATCTCCTTTTGCGATAACGATTATTTTTATATTATAAGTATAATTTTACCAAGAGAAAGCAAAGATTAATAGTATGAATAAATGATAATTGTGACAGAATATTAGAAAGATAAACATAGGAAAGTCATCTTGCTTCTTGACATATGACATAGTGTCATCTAATATAAAACGTAAGGCGTATGACATGTTGTCATAATGTAAATAATAGAAAAGTGATAGGAGGAAAAGGTTGCCAAAGGTCACATTTTTTAATTTAGCAAATGATAAGAGAGAAATATTGATAAAAGCGCTTGAAAAAGAATTTTCAAGAGTACCATTATATGATGCATCAATTGCAAATATCGTTAAATTTGCTAATATTCCACGCGGCAGCTTTTACCAATATTTTGATGATAAAGAGGATGCTTATTTCTTTTTATTACAGGAGCAGATTAAAAATCATAAAGAAAAATTTGTTTTATGCTTACAAATACATAATGGCGATTTGTTTGCTGCCATGATTGCTATGTTTGCATTAACAATTAAGGAATTATCGAAAGATGAAAATATTAACTTCTTGAAAAATACATTTTTGAATATGAACCATGAAATTGAGAGTAAATTCAATGATATTTTTAATGCTAGTGGAGGTGTTGAACAGTTTCGTAACATTAGTTTGCTCATTGATAAAAGTAATTTGAACATCACGAGTGATAAAGAATTATTCCACCTTATGAAAATTGTCATTACTGTAACATTTCGCAATTTAGCTGAAAAATTAGCGCAAAATTTAACAGTAGACGAAGCGATGAACGGTTATACGATTGAAATGGGGTTGCTAAAAAAGGGCTTGCAAAAAAATTGAATGGGAAAGGGAGTGTGTTAATGACCGCAACGATTTATGGATCCCCAAGTGAGTCATTCCGTAAAACAAAAGAATGGTTTGAAAAGCATAAAATTGCTTATATTGAGAGAAATATTTTTAAAAACCCATTAACAGTTCATGAACTCCAAGAGGTTCTTGCTTTAACTGCTGAAGGGACAGATGAAATTATTGCTACAAGGTCTAATATATATAAAGGTCTTGATTTAGATTTTGATAATCTATCTTTATTCGAATTGCTCCATTTAATTGAGAAACACCCTGGGTTATTGCGAAATCCAATCATTATCGATAATAAAAAGATGGTCATTGGCTATAATGAGGATGATATCCGTAAATTTCTTCCTAGAAAGGTGCGAAAGCGCCAATGGTTGCAATTTCATTTGGAGCGTATTTCAATGGTGGATGGTTAACTTGATGTTGGCCATCCGTTTTTTATTGATGGAATATTTTCCTAAGCACTTTTGTCTAAATAAATATATGAAATTATGATAGAATTTGGAAAAGGGAAAGGAAAGGGAGGGATTTGACTATGAATTTTGAAGAATATGAGAATGTTTTATCGATTTACCGAGTACCTGCTTCACAGCTGCGCTCAGAATTTGATGCGAAAGAATTGACTTTTGAAACAACAGATGATCTTGAAAAGCTGCCAAATGAAATGATTGGGCAGAAACGCGCTGAGAAAGCAATGAATTTTGGTTTAGCCGTTGAGCAAAAAGGCTATAACTTGTTTGTCGTTGGCCCGGCAGGTACTGGGAGAATGACATACGCCCAAGATAGCGTAATGAATGTGGCTAAACAACGTGCTGTTCCCAATGACTGGTGCTACGTCCATAATTTTGATGATTCTGACATGCCATTGGTTATCCCTTTTCCTGCTGGAAAGGGACAAAAGTTCCAACGTGAAATAGAAGTTTTATTAATAGATATCGAAAGACAAATTCGCTCAGCTTTAACAAGCGAAGTTTTTGAGAAGGAAAAGCGGAAAATCCTTGATAACTTTCGGGCAGAAATAGAAGAACTTTGGGGAAAAACAGATGCCTATGCATTGGAAAATCAAATCAAAATTGAACGGACACAAGCAGGAATAGAGACAATACCATTGTTTTTTGGTAGACCGATGGAAATAAAAGAGTTCGAACAGCTTCCAGATGCAAATAAAAAACTAGTTAGAGAACGGGAAAACTTAGTAGAAAATAAGATTGATGAAACAATCTATCAGATTTTAAAAATAGAGGATCAGCTTAGAAAAGGCGTCAGTCAATTTATGATGGAGACAGTTGCTAATTCTATTGAAGGACTTTTTCAACCGCTTCGTGAATCTTACGAAGAGAACAAGAAAGTTATCGAATATTTAGAAGCTTATTTTCATGATGTTGTTACACATTATTCTTTTTTTATTGAGGATGAAAATGATGAACAGCAAAATATAATGAATGCATTGATAGGTTCAAAGGAACAGTATCTTCATCGTTATACTGTTAATTTATTTGTCAGCCACCGAAACTTGGAGGGTGCTCCTGTTATTTATGAAACAAATCCAACGTATCAAAATTTGTTTGGAAAAGTAGAATATCATGGTGCGTTAGGAAGTTGGGTTACTGATTTCACTTTAGTAAAACCAGGAGCACTTCATTTGGCAAATGGCGGCTACTTAATTTTACAGGCTACAGAGCTACTGCAGCAACCACATGCTTGGAATCGCTTGAAAAGAGCATTGCAAACGGAAAGTATTCAAATCGAGAATTCTTATGAGGATAATGGAGTGATTCCAACAAGTGGAATTAAACCAGAGCCAATCCCGTTAAATATTAAAATTATTATTATCGGTTCCTACTATTTATACGATTTACTTTCAGAATTAGATGAAGATTTTCATAAGCTTTTTAAAGTAAAGGTTGAATTTGTCACGGTGATGGACAAGGATGAAGAAAACAGGTGGAAAATGGCTCGCTTCGTGAAAAAATTTGTAGACCAAGAAGGCTTGCTGCCATTCCATCGTCAAGCAGTAGCGAAAATCATTGATTATAGCTCTCGTTTAGTTGATGAACAAGCAAAGCTATCAACGGATTTTCATGAGATTACTAAAGTTTTAGTAGAATCAAGCTATTGGGCTAAAGTTGACAACCAATCTGTTGTTGATGCGCAGCATGTAGCAAAAGCAATTTCGGAAAAAAATCAACGCTCCAATCATGTAACAGAACAATACCGGGAAATGATTAATAATGGCACGATAATGGTTGAGACAGATGGTTTTCGTGTTGGTCAAATCAACGGTTTAGCTGTTTTGGGTACACGGGATGCAGTCTTTGGTATCCCAACAAAAATTACCGCCCAAACTTTTGTTGGGAAAAGCGGCATTATGAATATTGAAAGAGAAGCGGCCTTAAGTGGACAAATCCACAATAAAGGGATGATGATTTTAACCGGTTTTCTTTCTGGTGAATTTGCAAAAAATCGCCCAATTCCATTGTCTGCCAGTATAACGTTTGAGCAAACCTATTCACAGATTGATGGTGATAGTGCATCAAGCACTGAGTTATATGTCTTGCTTTCATCTCTTGCCGAAGTGTCAATTAACCAAGGAATTGCTGTTACCGGCTCAGTCAATCAATGGGGAGAAATTCAACCGATTGGCGGCGTGAATGAAAAGATTGAAGGCTTTTTCCATATTTGTAATGAACGAGGCTTAACGGGCAAACAAGGTGTGATTATTCCGAAACAAAATGTACAGAACTTAATGCTTGAGGATGAAGTGGTTGAAGCAGTCAAACAAGGACGTTTTCATATTTGGGCCATCGGCCATATTGCGGAAGGGATTGAAATTTTGACAGGCGTTAGTGCCGGGAATATTCGTAACGAACATGGTAAATATCCAGAAAATACAATATTTGCCAAAGTTGAGGATCGTTTTACGAAAATGTATGAGTCAGCAAAAAAAGTAGAAAAATCATAAGATTCCATAACGAAATCGGCGGGTCGCATTTGATCCGCCGATTGCATTAACAACATAATGATGTCCGTATCAACTGTAAGACGTTCATTATTTCCCATCCCTATTTTGGAACACGAATAAAAAAGTATAAATCGGGGCCTTGCTTTTCCGGCTCCTTCATTAATTCATAGCCATGTTTGACAACTTCCTCCGGAACACTTCTGAATGATTGCGGACAGTCGGCAATCACTTGCAATGTCTCGCCTTTTTTCATTGTTTGTAACGCATCCAGCGCATACATAACAGGGTATGGTCAAGGTTCACCACGAATATCAAGGATAAAATCAATATGTTCTTCCATCATCTTGTTTCACCTTCAAACGAATATTATTGTTATTTAGCAGATTGCTGTTTTAGTATAAGCGTTTCCTTCATTTCCACTTTTAATCCTTTGCCATAGCGATAATGTTTCTCCCACCAATCAGACAAGAAAAACCATGCTGTTAACATTACAATTGTGCCAATTAGGGCAGGATATGGCCCCCAAGCATCAATAAGATTTAATTTCGGCCAGCCTTCTGTTAAAGCACTGTAAAAGCCGAGGTGATCCCAAGCGTAAGCCAAAACGGTTGCACCAATAATATTGCCGATACCAACTACCCAAAAAAGCACTTGTCCTTCCATCGCCCGGTACATCCATCCAGTTTCACAGCCTCCAGCAAGAACGATTCCAAGACCGAATAAAAGTCCGCCAATAAATGTACTTGGGGCAGCGGGTTTAATAACAGCCTCCATTCCAGATTGAAGGAAGATAAATGTTAAAACAACACTAATACCGACACCAACTGCTAAAGCCTTTGTCATGACAGCACGTCCACTAACCCATAAATCACGGAAAGCAGATGTAAAACAGATTTGTCCTCTTTCAATAAGGATACCGAAGCCGACGCCGAACAAAGCAGCAGCGGCAAGGATGGTTTTGCCGTCTAACACATAGCTTGCAAGAATAATAGCAAAAACTATGGCTAAGATAACGCCTAAGTATATTTGTAGATTGCTATTTTTATTTTTGACTACTTTTTGCGCTGGCTTCGCTATAGAAATTTTCCTTTGTAAATTAGGCTTCCCACGCCACCAAGCGGTATTAATAATTTTAACTCCTAAGTATGTCCCGATAGCTGTTGTAACCATAAAAATCCAAGAATGGAATGAAAATTGCGGGATTCCTGTAAAAAAGGCTGCTAAATTACAGCCTAATGCTAACCGCGCTCCAAAACCAGCAATAATACCACCAATGAAGGCTTGCACAAGGCGTCTCCTTTGCTGCGGAATACGAATTTTGAAATTTTTCCCGAGTAAAACAGTAATTAGCGCCCCAGCAAACATTCCAATAATAATCCACCCATCTGTACGGGTGAATGTTGTTCCATCCATTTTTACAAGATTAAAATAAGCCCAATCTGAAATATCAATACCGAAAAGTTGAAGAAAATGCCCTCCAAACCGGGTAAACTCACCTGTAACTGCCCAAACAGTTCCCGTTAGTGCAAAATAAAAAGCACTAAGCACTCCAGCAAGGCCCACTGCAAGATACGGGTTCCAATAATCACCGAATATTTTTTTATATATTGTTTTAATCACCTCTTGTGTCCCCCTTCTGTCGAGATATTTTGTAACTAATACAATATATACAGTATAAACTATTGTTATAATTATAATAAACATTTTTTATTTGTCGACAAAAATGACTCAAATAAAAAAGGGCTAGACTCCCCGATAATAATCACTGTGGGAGTCAGAGCCCTTTTGAGTTAGCCACTTGTTGGTGAGTATTGCTGCTTTTTCTCAGTTTCCAAATTACATTTCCAACAGCAATTATCCATAATACTGTTAGCGCGACATAAGTATATAGGCTTGCTGTAAAAGAAACGTCTAATACATTTAATAAAGTCCGGATATTTGTGATAATAATAAGCCCACCTACAAGAGTGCCTAATAAGTTTGTTGGAATGATTTTGACTAACCACGCTGCAATTGGAGCGGCAATAACACCACCAATGATTAAAGCTAAAACCCATTGGACATTTATTTGGGACCATCCTAATGTTAAAAGAAATCCTAACGTAGAAGAAACGGCAATAGCAAATTCACTTGTATCAACAGATCCGATTACTTTTCTTGGCTCCATCTTGTTGCTCGTTAATAATACTGGAGTGGAAATGGGCCCCCAACCGCCCCCGCCAGTAGCGTCAAAAAAACCAGCTATAAAGCCAAGTGGGATGAATTGTTTTTTTGACATTGTCGCAGTTTTTGAGAACTGCTTTGGTTGGTTAAATTTAAAAAGAAAGCGGTAGATTACAAAAACCCCTAATAATAATAGGAAAAAAGATACATATGGTTTAATGATGTCACCTGGAATACTGCTTAAAAAGCAGGCGCCTAAAAAAGCTCCAATTGAACCGGGGATGATTAATTTATAGACAACTTGCTTATCGACATTTCCGAAGCGTATATGTGCTACACCTGATGCAGCTGTTGTAAATACTTCAGCCATATGAACGGATGCTGAGACAACAGCTGGTGCGATTCCGAACATTAGTAATAATGAAGAAGATGTTACTCCATATGCCATACCTAAAGAACCATCAACTAACTGTGCCACCAGGCCAATGAAAGCAAGGATAACCAACCGTCTCAAAATTACCTCTCCCCTTTAAAGTATATAAATTAAATTATGTTAATACCCATGGGTGGGTTCATTGTCTTAACTAAAAAGGGCTGTTATCATGGCTCATGGAAAAAGGCCGACTCAAGGAGTCAGCCTTTATAAATCCCTAGCCTTATCCTTTGTTGGCAGGATAAAGCTTTCACCTTTTTCATATAGTGCAAGTGCTTTTTTTGTAATTTCTAAATTAGGTACGATTTTGTAAACAATAACCGCGGCGACAATACTAATAATTGCCCCAACAGCAACATCTGCTGGGTAATGGACACCAACCCAAATGCGTGAAATCCCTACAAGAACGGCTAGTGTAATCCATAAAAGCCCAATCTTTTTCTTAAAAAGCCAAAATATCATACAAAGAGAAAAAAATATGATTGTATGATCGCTTGGAAATGAATTATCTACAGCTTTTTCAATTAGCTGATTTACATTGGGTAGCTCGGCAAAAGGTTGATTATTGAAATGGAATTGCCCAGCAATTTTCCCAGCTATTTCAGCAAAAATAACAGTAACTACACCACATATAATCATCATGCGATTGCTATTTTTGCGGCTAAACCAATAGAAAATCATCGCTAATGCTAGAAAATAAACCGTATATTCAGCAATGAAGACAGCGCTGGAATTTAAATATGGATAATGTTTACCTAAATCATTAATCATGCGAAAAATCTCAACATTTACATCTGAAAAAGTCATTGATGGAATATACCCCCTTCTCTCCATATAAATAGTACCATTATAGCTTTATAAATAGCAATATTGTAAGATTGCCCATATGCAAACTTTCTCTTTTTTTTTAACAGTCTATAAGTTATTGTCTCAATAATGTTATAGTGTTATAATTTAGTAGCGTACTAAAGTAAAATATAACCTGATAAAGGTGGTATATTCTAAATGAAACGAATTGCAACTATTATTCTAGTATTAGCCGCAATCTTCACGATTGTAACTGGCTGCTCATCTAAATCTGCACCAGCAGAAAATAGGGGCAACACAGCAGCAGTTCCAGAAACAGACAAGCCTTTAGTGATTGGGGTCGATGATAAATTCGCACCAATGGGTTTCCGTGATGAAAATAATGAACTAGTAGGCTTTGATATTGATTATGCGAAAGCAGCAGCTGAAAAAATGGGAGTTGAGGTTACATTCCAACCAATTGATTGGAAAACGAAGGAGTCTGAGTTAAGTAGTGGGAGGATTGACCTTATTTGGAATGGTTACACTATTACTGAAGATCGTAAACAAAAAGTACTTTTCACAAAACCTTATTTAGCAAATGCACAAGTGATAGTGACACTCACTGGTTCAAAAATAACAAAATTAGCTGACTTAGAAGGTAAAGTTGTTGGTCTTCAATCACTTTCTTCTGCAGCAGATGCACTAGAGGCAAACTCGGTTAACGATAAAATTAAGACAGTTACTGAGTTTCCTGATAATGTTTTAGCATTGAATGACTTAAGAAGTGGACGCTTAGATGCTGTCGTTATAGATGAAGTGGTTATTGATTATTATATGGCAAAACAAGAGGATACATTTAAAATTCTTGATGAAACACTTGCACCTGAAGAATACGGAATCGGTGTGAAAAAAGGAAATGAAGAGCTTCTAAATAAGCTTCAAAAAGCACTTGATGAAATGAATGAGGAAGGAACAGCAGCTGAAATCTCAACAAAGTGGTTTGGCGAAAATAAAGTATTAAAGTAATTTTCAAATGGAAAAAGTAAAAGGGGCAGTCCCAGAAGTGTCAGGCATCTACGAAAGGTGCCAAGGCATCTGCATAGAGGTATGTGGTGCCTAAACATGATGAGACTGCTCCATTTTTTTTGGAGGAATCCGTACATGTCTATCGATTATTTAATTACTATACTTAAGCCGATGCTTGAAGGGGCGCAAATGACCGTGCTTTTATTTCTGATTGCAATTGTGGCGTCCATTCCGCTTGGATTTGCTTTAACACTTGCTGTTAAGAGTAGCTTTAAGCCATTGTCCTGGTTTGCCCATAGTTATATTTACGTAATGCGTGGCACGCCGCTATTACTGCAACTATTGCTTATTTGCTTCGGTTTGCCGATGCTCCCTGTTGTTGGAGAATATTTAGTTTTTGATCGGTTTGTAGCCGCTTGTCTTGGATTTATATTGAACTATGCTGCCTATTTTGCTGAAATATTCCGCGGCGGGCTTCTGGCGATTGATAAAGGTCAATATGAAGCAGCACAAGTCCTTGGATTAAATAAATGGCAGACAACGACACGGGTTATTTTGCCGCAAATGTTCCGTATTGCCCTTCCTGCGGTAGCAAATGAATCAATCACACTTGTCAAGGACACGGCGCTGCTTTATGCTGTAGCTGTACCAGAATTACTGCACTTTGCCCAGACAGCTGTGAACCGCGATTTTACAATCGTGCCCTTCTTTGTAGCTGGAATTATTTATTTACTAATGACGTTGTTGTTAACACTTTTCTTCAAATGGCTTGAAAAGCACTTTAGGTTTGAATAGGGGGGAAGAAATATGGCTATAATCGAAGTAACCAACCTCAAAAAATCGTATGGCAATTTAGAAGTACTTAAACAAATAACTTTTGATGTGAATAAAAATGATGTCGTGGCTGTCATTGGACCTTCAGGCTCTGGGAAAAGTACAATGCTTCGCAGCCTTGTTCATCTAGAGGAAATAAACGGAGGAAGCATTTCTGTTGATGGCGAATACTTAGTAAGGGATGGAAAATATTCAAGCCCACAAAATAGCAAACGAATCACTGCGAAAATGGGGATGGTTTTTCAACATTTCAATCTTTTCCCGCATCTTACTGTTAAAGAAAATTTAGAAATGGCGCCAAAATTATTAAAAAGGGGAACAGCATTAGAAATTCAGCAGCAAAGCACGGAGTTGCTTGAGAAAATTGGTCTTACTGACCGTGCAACCGCATATCCCGCAAACCTTTCAGGTGGCCAAAAACAAAGGGTTGCGATTGCTAGGGCACTGATGATGAATCCAGACATCCTTTTATTTGACGAGCCAACTTCGGCTTTGGACCCTGAACTAACTGGCGAAGTGCTTCAAGTAATGAAAGACCTTGCCAAAGAGCGTATGACAATGATTGTTGTCACCCATGAAATGGGATTTGCAAAAGAAGTAGCAAACCGCGTTATTTTCATGGATAATGGAGAAATTGTTGAATCAAGTCATCCATCAGAGCTATTTACAACTCCACAATTTGAAAGGACAAAAGCTTTCTTGAATCGCAGTTTGAAATAGATGACAACGTTCTATTATAAAAAGGATGAATAATGCATGGAACAATATAGTATTTTAATAGTTGATGGTTCAGCCGTAATGAGACGGACAATCACGAAGTTTTTTGAAAGTGATGCCCGCTTTGTTGTCGTTGGAATCGCAAGAACTGGTCTTGAAGCGGAGAAAAAGATAGTAAGTTTGAATCCAGACATCGTTATTCTTAACAGCGAAATAACGGATTTTGATGGCTTCGTAACCTTAAGAAGACTAATGAATAACAATAAATTGCAGAAAGCAGTGATTGTCTCTGCTGAAAACGAAGAGGATGCCAAAGTTTTAAAAGCATTAGAATACGGTGCAACTACGATAATTTTAAAGAAAAATATTGTTGGCGATACGAGCATCGCTGACCGGAAAGCAGAATTTATTTCAAAAATTGAAGCAATCATTCGCAATATAAAAAAAACTGGAACAAATTTTAAAGAAGAAAACGAAGAAAAAGAAAAAAATAAAGACAGACAAATTGAGTTAGTTTTTATCGGGACATCTACAGGCGGCCCTTCAGCATTACAAGCAATCCTTCCCCGTTTCCCTAAAGATTTTCCAGTTCCGATTATTGTTGATCAGCATATGCCGTTAGGCTTTACACAATCACTTGCCGCAAGGTTTAAGTCACTTTGTCAACTAGATGTGAAGGAAGCAGAGAACAATGAAGTTTTGCAAGCTGGCATAATTTATATCGCACCTTCTGGTTTTCAAACTACTTTACAGATGGTACACGGCAATCCTACTTTAAAAGTGTGGAACCATAAAAGCAGTGATGTGCTTTATAAACCATGCATTGATATAACCCTTACATCACTTGCACCAATCTATGGCTCCCATTTACTAGCTATTATTTTAACAGGGATGGGGTCTGATGGGTTAGAGGGGTGTAAATTAGTAAAAAACTTCCGTGGACATGTCATTATTGAAGCCGAACAATCTTGTGTTGTATACGGGATGCCAAAGGCAATCTTTGAATCAGGCTTTTATGATAAACAAGTACCCCTATCCGATATTTATAAGCAAATAAGATCTTATGTTTAACAAGAGGCTAACTCCTTCATTGTGGGGTGGCCTTTTTTGCAATTTTTATATTTAAATTAGAAGATGATATTTCACTAGTCGCAATCACGATTATGTAGTATTATTATTCCAAAGTATGCAAAAAAACGTAAAAAATGTAAGGCAATCTTTCTTTTGAGTGGGGTGGAGAGCTTGTTCGATGGGGTAAGAATCGGTGAACAGAAAGAAATTGTAGAAATTGTGGAAAATGATCGATTAACTGGGCTTATTAGCCGCGAAAGCTTCGAAAATTTTTTAGGCAAAGCATTAGCTAACTCAAATGGAAATATTACAATTATGTTTGTGGATATTAATCGCTTCAAATTTATTAATGATGCCTATGGGTTTTCCGTTGGCGATGAGGTTATTAAAAAAGCTGCGGAACGGATTAAAGAGTGTATTGGGAATGAAGGAATTATTGCTAGATTATATGGCGATGATTTCGGCATTTTGTTAATTGACTCCTATAACAATGAACAAATTGAAATCCTAGCTAATAAGCTTGTTGACCATTTTAAAGCGCCAATTCAAATCAACGATAATTTAGAACTCCACGTTTCAATAAGTGTAGGGATTAACCGCTGTGAAACCTCAGTAAGCAATGATGTTGACTCAACTTTAAAGAATGCATATCTTGCCTTGAACTTTGCGAAAGATAGTCAAAATGGAGAGTTTTGTTACTATAATTCATTTATTGACAAAATATCACAAAAGATTATTGGAATAGGGCTAGACATGCAGAAAGCTATTGAAAATAATGAATTTGTTTTAGCTTATCAGCCCAAGGTTGACCTTAGTAACTTTACAATATCAGGAATTGAAGGACTGTTAAGATGGAATCACCCTTTATATGGGCTAATTCCACCGAGCGAATTTATTCCAATTGCCGAAAGTACAAAGGAAATTATCCCCATTGGGAAATGGGTTATAGATGAAGGCTTTAAGCAAGCAACAAAATGGTTAGCAAACGGGATTAATTTCAAAAGATTAGCGTTAAACGTATCTCCGTTGCAATTTTATAGTTCTGATTTCGTGAAATTTATCGAGGAAATGTTACAATTCCATCATTTAGACCCGGAATTTGTTGAGTTAGAAATTACTGAAAGCGTGATGAATAACATTGGCAAAGCTTTAGATATTATTAATCAGTTAAGAAAGCTTGGTATCAAAATTACATTAGATGACTTTGGGACAGGCTTTTCATCACTAAATGTATTAAACAAATTGCCATTTGATTGTCTGAAAATAGATCAGACATTTGTTCGTCAACTCTTCACTGACAAAAAAACTGGAATACTCACAAGAATGATTATCCAAATGGGCAGAGAATTGGACATGGAATTAGTGGCGGAAGGTATTGAAAGAATGGACCAATTAACATATTTAAGGAATTGCAATTGTGATGTTGGCCAAGGCTTTTACTTTAGCAAGCCATTATTTGCGAAAGACCTTGAGGCTTATTTGCAAAAGTAGTTTTCTTTAATGCCAATGAAGGGCTGGTTTTTTATTTAAACCAGTCCTTTTTGAATGATTTCTCAATCTGAAATTTGCCTAAATAAATATTAGAAAAGTATTCATAATTAATAAGTTTTTAATAGGAAATATTGTGATAAAATATACCGAAATAACGTAGACATCATGAATATAGGGGGCATAAGATTGAGAAGGAGTTTAACGTGGCAACTAGGGATTATCATAATCTGTATCATTTTTGTTTCTATGATTATTACCTCTTTATCTAATTATTTTGTAAGCTATAAAAAAACAACGGAAGCAGCAGGAATTGAGGCGGTTGGATGTGCCAACATCACAACTGGTCTTGTCAATCCTAGTGACCTTCTTGAAGCAATGCGCGGGAATGAAGAAAAAACAAAAATGATTGAAAATACAATTAATTGGACAACTGAACATAAACGACTTTTTGATTCACATTATATTTTAAGCCTTGACGGAAAGATTTTAGCAGCGGATTTTAATATTAACCAGCAAGGATTCAAAGCGGGGGATAAATTCTATATTGATGAGAAAATTGTTAAAAGAATTATAGAAACAAAACACCCTGAATATTCATCTATTTATGAATTTGGGGGCAAGAAGCGCCTTACTGGATATGCGCCAATATTCAAAAATCATGACCCGAATCAAGAAATTGTCGCATTAAACGCAATTGATTTCGACGCAAAAATTGTAAAAGAGAGAACATGGGATTCTGTTAAAGATAGTTTTGCTCTAGGTCTGTTGCCTATGATTATTGCATGCTTAATTACGATTTATTTAATTAGAAGAAAAACCAAACCTATTAGTCAATTAATTGAGTACGCCAAAAAAATTGCTGAAGGGGATTTATCCGGCTCAGAAATAGAGAATAAAAGTAAAGATGAGATTGGTGATTTAGCAAGTGCCTTAAATTTCATGTTTAGGAATCTTAGAGAATTAATCTGTCAAATAAGATCCAGCACTGAAATGGTCGCTTCATCAGCAAATCATTTAACTGCAATTTCGGAACAATCCAACTATGCTACAAAACAAATTACTGAAACAATGAAAGAGGTAGCAAGCGGTGTTGATAAACAAACTAAAAATATAGAGCAAACATCTAAAACCGTTCATGATGTGTCCATTGGTGTTGACCAAATAAAAAATAATGCTGAAAGTGTATCATATATGGCAATGGAAGCCTCTGACAAGGCAACAGATGGCGGACAATCGATTCATAATGCTGTAAAGCAAATGAATTTAGTCAATCAAACTTTTAATGGATTAGCAGATATGGTACAAGGTTTAGGAGAACGTTCAAAAGAAATTGGTCAGATCATTGAAGTTATAACAGGTATTGCTGACCAAACAAATTTATTAGCTCTGAATGCGGCGATTGAGGCTGCAAGAGCTGGAGAGCATGGTCGTGGATTTTCTGTAGTTGCTGAAGAAGTTCGAAAACTTGCTGAGCAGTCTGCACATTCAGCACAGGAAATTTCAAGATTAATCTCAACTATCATGGAAGAAACAAAGCAAGTCGTTCAATCAATGGAAGTTGCCACACATGAAGTAAATTACGGCATCGAAGTAGTCAATACAGCGGGAAATTCCTTCGTTAGCATTGAGCATTCTGTCAATGATGTTACGACACAAATACAAGAAGTTACCGCAGCTGTTCAACATATGGCTGTCGATGCAGAACAAATTGTTAGATCAGTCGAGTTTATTGCGGAAATTGCAGGAGAAACAGCATCAGGTACACGAGAGGTAGCTGCATCTTCTGCGGATCAATTATCAAGTGTCGAAGGAATTTCTTCGTCAGCAGTAGCATTAGAAACGATGGCCAAGGAATTGCAACAGCTATTAAGTAAGTTTAAAGTATGATTGTAATGGGCGCATTTGGGAATCATAGCATAGCTTTGGTTCCTATTGTTGAGCAAAGACAACACGTTAAATTGGTGAAAAGAGTGAGGTGGTTATATGAGATATGCCATTACGTTTGTCATCGGTTTTTTAAGCTTTTTTACTCTGAAATTCTTTCAGGTTGACAACGTGTTCATAGTAGGTGCAGTAATCGTTTTAATATTAGTAGGTGTTATGTATCCATTGTTGCATGCCGTTCTTTTGGAGACGGATATTGATAAGATAGAGAGGTTTCTATTAAAAAATAAACGAAATCCAAATTTTTATATCATTTATGCATTGGCAAATGGGCTTGATGAAGATGTTAAGAATGTAACAGAAAAGCTGTTGCAAAAGTATAAGTCGCCATCACGTCAAGCCAATTATAAAATCGCGGAAGCCTTGTATTTTAAAGATATACCAGTCATACGTTCGCAGCTTGGACATATTAAGAACCCTCCCTATCAATCCTATTATCGGGCTATTATTTTATTAGAAGATGATGATATCGATGGTGCTAATAAGGTCATTGAAAAAATTTCATCGAAGTGGATGAAAAATGCCTTAATGGCTGAAAGGGAAAAAAAGCTAAACAACTTATCAGCAGCCAAAAGCTATGCGGAACAGGCAATACTGCATTCAAAAGGACTGCAAAGATATTTATTGCAGAAAACATTTGAATTGGAATTCAGTATATAGTGTCAGCTGGCAATAAAATGATATTCATCGGAAAAGACGAGACTACAATCTCGTCTTTTGATCAATTTTCCAGAAATCCTCTTCTCGAATTTTCATAGCCCCGTGCATAAAATTTTGCCGCAAATCAGGGTACTTCGTACTTAATTGCTTTACAAGGTCTTTCATTTCTTCACGTTTCGTATTTTTATCAGCAGGACAAGGGTTATGGATGACAGGGATGTTTTTTGCTTTAACAAAATGTATAATTGTCTTTTCTTCGATAGCAAGCATTGGACGGATTAAGGTAATGTTAGAGCGATCCAAATATGTTATGGGTTTAAAAACACCTAATTTCCCTCCATAAAAAAGGTTCATAAAAAAGGTCTCAATACCATCATCTAAATGGTGCCCATAGGCTAATTTATTACAATTTAATGAGGCTGCATATTCAAAAAGAATCCCTCTCCTTAAGTTAGCACATAAGGAACAAGGGTTTTTTTCTTGCTTATAATCAAAAACAATTTGACTAATGTTCGTTTCCTTTATGTAGAGCTTAGTCCCAAGTTCTTCAACGAACTTTTTTAAGGGCAATATGTCTAAATCCTCAAATCCTAGTGAAAGTGAAATCGGAATTAAATCAAAATGAAATGGAAGCTGTTCTCTTAAAATGGTTAATATATATAATAAAGTTGAACTATCTTTTCCGCCAGATAAGCCTATAGCTACTCTATCCCCCTCTTCTATCATTTTGTACTGTAAAATTGTTTTCTTAATAGGACTTAATAGCCGTTTTCTATCAGAATTGGATAATGTTAAAAGCATATCTTCTACTCCTTGAAAATAGTAGTTGTCTACGCAAGGTAATTGTAATGGCATTATAATAGATGTCCTACGAAAATAGAAGAAGAAATTACTATACGAACGGAGATTGTCAAAATGGCGGTCTTTTTTGACTAATGAAGCAGATTAGTTGAAAAACTATAATTGAATAAGAATATAGAAATAATATACGTTATACTAAAAGAAAGGTGGGATAGGAATGGAAAGAATTATTTTGTTTGATGGAGATTGTAATTTTTGTGATCAAAGCGTTCAATTCATCATAAAAAGAGACACGAAAGAACTTTTCAAATTCACTTCTTTACAAAGTGATATAGGAAAGGAACTATTGAATAAACATAATGCTCCAGAAAACATAGATAGTTTCGTTCTTATAGAAGGTGACAATTGCTATTTTAAGTCATCAGCAGCCCTTCGGGTTTGCAGAAACCTAAAAGGAGCGTGGAAGTTACCATATATCCTATTAGTTATTCCAAAACCTTTCAGAGACTTATTTTATGGAATTATCGCTAAAAATAGATATAAATGGTTCGGCAAAAAAGAAAGTTGTATGTTGCCTTCCCCAGAAGAAAGAACAAGGTTTTTATAATATGTAAGTATCTATACTTAAACGGGGGCGAATGCTGAACAAGGGAATTCACCTATCTTTGTTGAAGTAAAGAAGCAGGTTAATTCAATAATAGGATGGAGTTTTATGGCGATATAAAATTGTGTGAGGGGATAAGATGTGGGAAAAGAAAAATTTATTACAGAACAGCACAAGAACACACGTTCATTCTATCGGATTCTAGGTCCTGTACTTTTATTTATTGGGGCAATATGTTTAATTGTGGCACTTATAGACTTTTTTACACTTCAAGGATTTGAAGAACCAAAATTCTTTTGGTTATTTTTTGTAGCACTGCCTATTATTTTTATTGGGTTTGTACTAACAGGTTTTGGATTTGGCGGAGCTATTGCAAAGTATCAAAGTAGGGAATATGCTCCTGTGGTAAAGGATACATTTAATTACTTGGCAACTGAAACTACTTCTGGAGTGAAGGAAATCTCAAAAGCAATTCAAGAAGGGATTAACTCAACCCAATCATTAATATGTTACAAGTGTAACGAGAAAAATTCAATTCATGCAAAATTTTGTAGTTATTGTGGAGAGAAGTTAATGCAGATTTGCCCTCATTGCGAAGAGGGAAATACAGCCGATGCTCTATATTGTAATCGTTGTGGTAAATCCCTATGATAAATTTCGTGATATATACGTAAGCGTCAAATATTTAAATAAGTTCAAGGCGTAATCCTTTCAGTCCAATAATTCACAATAGCTAAACAAATAGGTATCAAATATTTATAGAATTTACCAAGTTTAACTTTACAACACAAAAATTGTCAGTTATACTGATAATCAGTAAGGCTGATTGTTTTTTTAGGAGGTGAATTTAAATCTGAGTAGTCTATTTGATTCTTATGGCTTTTTAACAGGAAAAATAGTTCAGTTATTTGAAGAAGATTTTATTAATCAATTAAAACAGTTTGAAATTGATGCAAGGCAATATGGTGTGTTGTTAAAAGTTTCCGAAAAACCAGGCATGTCACAAATACAAATTGCAGAAGAGTTAAAAATTGACCGTACAACAATGGCGGAACGAGCTGAACGCTTGGAATCAGAAAATTATATTTCAAGAATCAAGAATCCTCAAGATAAAAGGACTTATTGCCTTCACATTACATCGGAAGGTTTAGAGCTATTAGAAAAATGTTGGGAGCTATTACAACAATCCGAAAATAGAATATTGTCTCCATTAGGTGATGAAGAAAAAGTCTGTTTTAAAAATTGCTTATTAAAAATCTTTAATACATGGAGGGAAAATAATAATGAGTAAAATTGAATATTTTAAAAGCCGAGTTGATTCAACTTTTAGCCCGATGGATTATCTACAAGCAAAAAAAATGAATCCAGATAAGTATGTTTTGATTGATGTGAGAAATGGTACACCTGAATTGAAAAAGGAAAAGATTAGTGGTTCATTAGAAATTCCTCAGTCAGAGTTATCAAACCATTTATCTGAATTACCTAAAGATAAAGAGTTAGTAGTTTACTGTTGGGATGTATGGTGTAACACTGCATCTAAATCTGCCATTGTTCTTTTAGAAAATGGATTTTCAGTGAGAGAATTAAGCGGAGGGATTGCCTCTTGGAAGACAATGAATTTACCCACTACTTCTTTACTTGAATCCAACAATGAATATGGATGTTAAAAGCAATGTAACATTATAAACGCTATTATGGTTATCTCTTTACTAAATCACATACAAAAAGCATGGCAAATTTCCATGCTTTTCGTATGTGATTTAGTCTGTTATTTTAAATTTCGCACCTCAAAAGAGAACCTGTTAAGTTAATTCTCTTGGTTTTTTTGTTTAGACAGCATATTTCAAAATGTTGAAATGGGGAAAGGAATAAGACTGGCGGTTATAAGTGAATTTATTCAGATAAATATAAATTGTGAAGAAATGTACGAACGGGGGCATTACTTGAACAACGGTAATGCTCCTTTCTTCAAGGGTAGTTATAGTGGAACAAGGACATGATGGTTCTTTAAATTAAAAGGAGGATTTGTATGGGGAGAAGCTATGTCGCTATTATTACATATACATTAGCTCTTGTTTTATTGGGGTATTTTTCATTAAAGTCTTTAATTTATTCAGTAATGAATCCATCATTTCCAAACATTCAATTTATCCTAACCATAATTTTAATGATTGTGTTTAGTTGGGTAATAGGAATATCGGTAAAGAAATATATAAAAAAATATGCTAATGGAAATGAGAAAGTAGAATCAAACTTAAGAGTATTTTTTGTCGCTGGAACTGTTATTGCTTCAATACTTTTTCTTGTTTTATTTAAGTTAGCGTAATTCAAGTAATGGGGGCAATAGCAGTACAAGCTATCGCTTCTTCAACTATAGAAGCAGGATTGTTTAACAGGAGACAAGAAATAAATGGTAAAGCTATGGTAATGAAGAGAGGAGGAACTGAGTGTGCCGATTTTTTCTGTAATCGCATTTTCTGCCTTGATTGTAGCAATCTTGTCGTTATTTTTTGCCATCAAAGGTAAGTATCAACTTTACTGGATGTCTGCCATTGGAATTTATATTTTCAGTTTTTTAGCAGGTTTTTCGATAGGGCAAATAACAGTTGGTTTAACTTTTATACCATTAACTTTAGCTATTGGACATTCTTTTGGTTGGATAAAAAACAAAAGGAATTTTATTATTTTTCTCTTTTCAGGTGTCATAATTGGATTTCTTTTGGTGGTTTATGTTGGGAATTATTTATTTTATCCGTTCATTCCACTCTTCAACTAAAGGGATGCTATTCTTCAAGAAGGAGAATGACTTTTTCTTTTTGAAGTAGTTGAAGAATAATATAAAAAGATTTGTGTTTTACGGAGAGGGGACAATAATTTGTATTTATACCATATGGTAATTGGCGAAAAGGATAGCGACATATATATAAGCCCGCAAAATGCTTTAAATGAAGGATTAAGTCGTAGAACAGCAACAAGATGGTATGGAAACGGTGGTAATTTTTTTCCGGAATTAACCGACCGTTTTAGACCGCAAAGATTACCAAAATGGATTGATTTTAAAAATGCTGTCGGTGCCGATTTTGAACCACCTGACAAGCCTTACTTTAGATTTCCAGTATTTAGTGAGAGAATTTTAGTTTTTAATTTTGACATATCTAGTGATTTATTTGCTCATATTGAAGATATATATGATGGTGGCAAAGGGCGTTTTGTTGAAGGATTACCTTCAAAGGAAGATTTAATCAAACAGTATTGGGATAGTATGACTACAATCGATGAGTATTTGGAACACAAGCCATTTAAGAACCCTCAAATTGTAATTTTTGAAACAGTCCCAGGGAATTTAATTGAGTATATAGAGTGAATTCTTATTCAACTATTGGATGGGCTCTAACGCACCATAGTTGATCGACCTTCCTCATCCAGCCGTAGAATCAGTATCGACGGGGTAATCCATTTTCATTCTCTGTGGTGAAGCGCTGATTTTTGCGCTTCATGGGTGGCTATTGGGGGCTTATATACAGTATCAGCAATAAAACATTGATGTGTTAGCACCTTTTATCATTGTTTATATGTAAACGTAGATAAAGGTTAAGGACTTGACTTGGAACCCTCCGTAGGTATGATCTGTCTTGAAAGGCTATGGCAGGAGTTTCAACAGGCAGACCAGCCTACCATAACCGGTAGTCCCCCTTACTAAGAAGATTTTTTAAAATTTTTTTACCATAACTAGCACAATTACTGGGTATTTTTAGTGATTAACCATTTATTACCTTTGTGGTATATTAGACTAATAAAACCTTATTTTTAAACTTACTAAAGTTTCTTGGTAATCTTTTTTTACTACACATTTTAAAAGAAAACTAACTTGGGGGGTGTTCATATGGAAGGCAAACGTTTCACACGTAGAAGTTATTTAGCTTTAATTACAAATATACTTCTATCACTTTCGATTATCGGTTTGGATTTTATAAGTGTCAACGTTAGTGATAAATTGGGTGTATCGTTAGTATTCATATTTTTGATTGTATCAACATTATTTACATTTA
>DUSF01000019.1 GCA_012842745.1 Bacillus sp. (in: firmicutes)
CTTTCCCCGCTTCATTAAATGCTTTGATGGCAAATGTATAGCTTGTATCTGCTTTCAGTCCGGTAACAACTTGTTCGTTCACATTATCAGCTACAGTTACATACTCCATGCCATCGACATAAATTCGATACCCAGTAACTCCGACGCTATCTGTCGCACTTGGCCAGGAAAGTTTCATGCTTGTTTGCGTGATGTCCGATACCGTTAATACACTGCCATTTGGCCATGTTGGAGCTTCAGGCTCCTTTGGATTCACCGGCTTCGGTTTGACAATCACCTTCAGCTTCGCAGTTATATTTTGTGGATTCCTTACATCCCCTGCCAATGTTCCGGTGAATATATACTCTCCTGCTACTTCGCTATCATACGTTGGGGTTCCGTTATCCCATGTGACCACTAGACTCTGACTTGTTTGATTGCTTAAAGTCACTTGAACTGTTGACGGCAACGCCAATGATGAACGGGGTGTTCCATAGGATACCTCCATGTCAGCGAGTGACTCCACGCTATCCAGTGTTGGGTCCTTCTTGTAGTTAAACTCTATTATTACTGTTTTATCTTTAATAGATAGAATTACTTCCTTACTATTAGCATCTACTAATGTATAGCCGGCTATTTCTTTGGCATTTACCGTGTAGGTTCCCAGTTCCTTCGTTACTGTTTCTGTTTCTAATTCCGCCTTCGTGTCTGCATCTACATGTTTTACTATGATTGTTGCTGTGTCCGGAATTATTTCTTCCCACTCGGCGAAAATGGTTATGTCCGCTGTTACATTTCTAAAATCATAAGCAGAGCCTGAATTTATTCGCCAATCCTTAAAAACAGCATTCTCTTTAGTAGGAATAGCTTCAGGTTTGACTAATGGCTCACCCAATTTAATCGTATAAGATGGAAAATCTCCTTCCCCGCCTTTTAAATCAAAAGTGGCAGTTTTTCCTATTAATTGGATTGACATCTTATTATGCACAGCCCATGAATACCCTAGACTATATTGTTCTGCTATTACGATGGCTGAGCTTGGAATCGTAGCGTTAGAGTCTTTAATTTCACCACGACTAGCTATTGAAATAAACTCCAAAGGATTATCGTTTAGGGAATTCATTTCCATACTAGTAACGGTACTTGGAATCATAATACTCTTCAGGTGATTATAAGCAAATGCCTCCCTTCCAATGCTAGTTACACTTTCCGGAATAGCAATGCTTTGAAGAGTATTCCTGTAAAATGCATAGTTTCCGATACTTTCAACAGTATTTGGCAGAACAACATTTTGTAATTGTTTCTCCTTAAAGGCGTTGTCTCCTATGCTTACTACACTGACACCGTTAATTGTTTCAGGAATTACTACATTTTGCTCAGTCCCAATATAATTAATTATCGTTCCCGTGCTTTCATCAAATAGGAAAAGATCCTTTTTGTACTGAAACTCTACTATTTGTTCCTCATCCTTAGTAGTTAAAGTAACTTCCTTACTTTCATCACCTACTAATGTATAGCCCACTATTTTTTTAGCATTTACAGTGTGGGTTCCCAGTTGTTCCACGAATGTTTCCGTTTCTAATTCCGCCTTCGTGTCTGCATCGACATATTTTACTATGATTGTCCCGGTGTCAGGGATTATTTCTTCCCACTCGGCGAAAATAGTGATATCCCCGGTGACATTTCTAAAATCATAAACAGAATCTGAATTTATTCGCCAATTTTTAAAAACGGCATTCTTTTTAGTCGGAATAGCTTCAGGTTTGACTAATGGCTCTCCTAATTTAATCGTATGAACAGGAAAATCTCCTTCTCCACCATTTAAATCAAAATTTGCAGTTTTACCCACTAATTGTACCGATATACCTTTATTTATAGCCCATGAATGGGCTACACTGTTTTCCACAGCTATTACAACGGTTGAGCTTGGAATGACATCAGGATAACTATTTTCCTTAAAGTATATATCTGTAGTATTACTAGATATCGAAATATACTCTAGTGGGTTTTGAAAAAAAGCATCATTGTTTATTTTAATGATGTTACTAGGAACAACAACATTTACTAGCTGATTTTTCTTAAAGGTTCCATTCGAAATATTTGTCATACTATATGGAATATTTATATTTGTTAGCTGATTATCGTAGAATGCATAAACCCCAATGCTAATTATGCTATTAGGCATAACAATGCTTTTTAGTTGATTTTGTGTAAATGAAAAATTACCTATACTAGTAACGCTTTCCGGGATAACGATACTTTCCAGTTGATTTTCTGAAAACACACCATCTTCAACAGTAGTAATGCCGTTTGGTATATTAACTTCTGTTAGTTTATTTTGAAAAAATGCGTAAATTCCAATGTTGGTAATACTATTAGGTATAACAATATTTTTTAATTGATTTTGCGAAAATGCATATTCACCAATGCTAGTAACACTGTCGGGAATTACAACACTTTTTATTTGTTTCTCCTTAAAAGCATTGTCCCCTATTTTTACTACACTAACACCGTTAATTGTTTCAGGAATTATTACATTTTCGTCAGTCCCAATATAATTTATTATCGTTCCCGTGCTTCTATCAAATTCATATTGATTTTTCTTGTAATTAAATTCTACGGTTACTTCTTCGTCTTTAGTAGTTAAGCTTACTTGTTTGCTAGCCTCATCTGCTAATGTATAGCCTGCTATTTCTTTAGCATTTACTGTATGCGTTCCCAGTTCTTCCACGAATGTTTCTCTTTCTAATTCCGCCTTCGTGTCCGCATCGACATGTTTTACTATGATTGTTGCTGTGTCAGGGATTATTTCCTCCCACTCGGCGAAAATAGTTATGTTCGCAGTTACATTTCTAAAATCATAAGCAGAGTCTGAATTTATTCGCCAATTCTTAAAAACAGCATTTTTCTTAGTAGGATTAGCTTCTGGTTTAACTAAAGGCTCTCCTAGCCTAACAGTATGAACAGGGAAATTGCCTTCTCCCCCTTTTAAGTCAAAGGTTACAGTTTTACCTGTTAGTTGTACTGCTCTACCTTTGTTTACAGCCAATGTGTGAACAGGGCTATTTTCATCAGTTACGATGATGATTTCAGAGGGCAGAAGATTAATAATACCCTCTGAAAAATTAGGATTATCAATATCCCCAGGTAACGAAATAGACTTTACAGGATTATCATTGAAAGTACTAATGTCAAAATTAGGAATACTACCACGAACAGTAATATTATTAATCTGATTCCGGGCAAAGGCCATTTTAGATATTTCCGTCACGCTTTTTGGAATATCAATACTTGTCAGTTGATTGTTTAAAAATGCATAAATGCCAATACTGGTAACGCTGTCGGGTATCGTAACATTTTTTAGTTTATTAGTAGAAAAGGTATTAGTTTCAATTCTAGTTAGATTGTTAGATAGAGTTACACTTTCCAATTGATTCCCATAAAATGCCCCCTCGCCAATGATAGTAACACTATCAGGTATCGTTATATCCTTTAGTTGATTATACATAAAGGCTTGCTTTTCAATGGTAATTAGACTATTAGGTAAATTGATATTTTTTAATTGGTTTTGATTGAAGGCTCCCTCACCTATGGTTGTGACCCCATTAGGGATGGTGATATCCTCCAATTTGTTTTTATAAAATGCCCATTTCCCAATCGTAACAGCATGATTAATAATTACATTTTCTAGTTGATTCCCCTGAAAAGCCTTATTGCCAATAGTCGTTACACTATTTGGTATCGTAATACTCGTTAATTGATTAGCCATAAAAGCCTGATTACCAATAGTAACAACAGTATCAGGTATTGTAACACTTACCAGTTTATTTCCAAAAAACGCACTTTCCCCAATTTCAAGCACACCATTAGGTATGACAACACTTGTTATATTTTTCCCCCTAAAAGCCTCTCCTCCAATTTTCTTTACGGGAACTCCCCTTATCGTTTCAGGAATGACTGCATTTGGTTTAGTACCCATATTATCTCTATAATTAATTATAGTCCCTGTACTTTCGTCAAATTCGAAGTCTCCTCCATAGATGTCCTTTTTGTAATAAAACACAACTATTACAATTTCGTCTTTATAACTTAAAGTTACTTCCTTTGCTCTATCAGGCTCTGCCAAGACCCAGTCTGGTATATCGTTGGCATATACTGTATGAGTTCCTAGACTCATTGTCATATGTTGTTCTCTCAGTGGATAGTTACTAACCTCAACTAAATGTTTTACTATAATTTTTCCTGTGTCTGCTGCGTTTTGAACAAATTCTATAGATTCTTCGTCAGCTTCCAAAATCTCCATTTCGCCTTCTAAAATTTCTTCTTTCTCATTTTCAGTCGGCACCATTGGCTCTTCTGAATAGCCATCTTCTAAAGTAATTACTGGCGAAATCTGCTCTTCTGCATGTGTATCCTCTGCAAATACTGCAAATGGAAGAAGGTTGAATAATAAAATAATCGTTAGCAGTATGCTTAAAGATTTCTTCATCATTTAAAAAATCCTCCTATTACTATTTTTGTTCCTTATATACATGAGTTCATGATTCTTATTTCAGAACCACTATCATAAAACTCACCTCCTTCAGGTGATGTTTTTTCAAGTTAATAGATGAAGATTTTATACTACGCTAACAATTAATGGGCTTTATCAAAGAAAAAACTATACAGTTTTTCATATGCTTTCAAAATTAGGACAGTTGCAAACAGCCATTACAAAAGCACCTCACCTTATAATTCGCATTTTTACTACAAGCTTTCTAAAAAATAATTATACTTTTTAAAAGTCATATTCTTTATGACAACAATCATGAAAAAGTCATAACTTTGAATCTGCTTGTATTAAAAAAACCAACTCCTTTATCAAAAAAAGGAGTTGGTTTTTTATTATTTTATTAATCTAGTAATCATCACAACAGCTTCTGCTCTTGTCGCTTTTCCTTTTGGGTTGAAACTTCCATCCGGGAAGCCGCCTACTAATTGATGTTTTGCTGCCGCGTCGACGAATGATTTCGCCCAGGCGGAAATTTGAGCATCATCTTTAAAAGCAGTGCCAGCTTCTTGAGCATCTAATTTAGCCGCACGGGCAATGATGGCTGCCATTTGTTCTCGGGTAATTGGGGCATTTGGAGCGAATTTGTCTGCGTCCATTCCTGCTACGATTCCATTTGCCACGGCTGTTGAGATACAATCCTTCGCCCAGTGATCTGTTGTATCTACAAATGCTTTACCTTGTTCGCATGTTAAATCAAGGGCTCTAACTGCTATTGAGGCAAACTCAGCTCTTGAAATATTGCTGTTCGGCTTAAAGCTTCCATCCGGGAATCCTTTGATTACACCTTTTGAAACTAAATCGACGATTTCCTTCTCGGCCCAATGTCCTTTAATGTCTATGAAAGAAACTGTTGGCGGCTGTGTAGCCTCTTTTTGTTCTTCTGTTGGCAAGTCAGCCTTTTTAGTTGCTAAAATAGCAAATTTAGTAAAGTGATTGACCTCACCGCTAACTTTCCCAGACTTTTCATCTGTTTTTACATTTTCAAGCTCTACCCATTCTTTCGTTGCTTCATTGAACCAGAATATACTAACCGTAAAGTTTGTTTTATCATATTTTGATTTGTCAAAAGGCAGTGTAATTGTGACAACTTTATCGAAATTACCTACTTGATCTTTCGTAATTTCGTAAACATCACTAATTAGTTGACTGTTTTCTTGTATTGGTAGATTGGTAGTATTTGTTACATTCGTTATGACTACTGTAAAATTATTACGAAATGCATTAGCCGGAATAACAATTTTTGCACCTTCATACTCGATAATGCCACCCATCAAGGCCTGAATGAAATATGAATTTGATGAAAGCAATGATGCGGAACTACTATCACCACTAGTTGAACTACCATTTGCTGATGATTGAATCGGCCCATAGTACGGGCTTTTTACGCTTATACCAATTGTGTCACCCGTTGTCGCTACCGGCGTTACTTCAAAAGCGATATATTTTCCAATATCATTTGAAACTAGTTTGTAAGTTGTATTCGTTGCTCCTGTAATAGATACTGCATTGGACCCATTTTGGTCGCCTGCTTGATACCATTTAAAGGTTGATTCCGCTTCCACGTCACCATCCATATCTTGATAAGCATAACTGCCTGTTAATGTGGAGCCTGCCGTTTTTGTTCCTATTACATCGACATCGGTTGCCACAGGTTTTTGATTAAAAACAGGCTGAGGTGTACCGGTTGTTAAAAAAGATACAACTGAACCGTATGCAATTCCATTTTCATTTTCCGCATAGGCGCGAACGTAGTACGTTGTGTTCGGATTCAATCCCACTACTTTAGCTGTAAATGCTCCAATTCCACTTCCGGATATAACAATTGTATCGGCTGTTGTCACATTCATATCGGTTGAATAAACAAAACCACGTTCTGTAACAGGTGAATCCCCATCTGATACTACCGTTCCACTGAAAGTTGCCTTTGTATCACTAATCCCAACAATCTGTCCGGTTTGTACGGTCGCTTCCGTTGATGGCGGTTTTTGAATAGTAATAGTAATTGTGGACGTTGCGCTTCTTCCATATCCATTACTTACTATAACTGTAAAACTATCTACTCCTACATAATCAATAGTCGGTATATATACCCATGTCCCATCCACATTCACTTGGACTGTCCCGTTTGTGGGGCCACTTCCTTTAGTATAGGTGAGGGGGTCACCATCTGCGTCTGTCGCTACTACCGTTCCATTCACTTGAGTATTTTTTGTTGTCGTCTTTTGGTAGTCACTTACTATTGGTGCCTGTTTTTCTATCCATTTCGCATAAAGAGTAATAGGTGCACTGCCCATTACAAACATATCATTTGCTGTATAATTTATCCCATTTCCATCGGCGGCTGTGTTCCAGCCGGCAAATATATAACCTGATTTCACAAGGCTGCCCTGACCCGCTACGATTACATTTGCATTGTATTCATAGCTCATAGCGTTTGGAGGTGTCCCTCCTGTTGAACCATTGCCATCATACGTGACCGCATATTGATTGGCTTCCCATTTACCATAAACAGTTGTATCTTGATTAATCGGATTGGTAAAATCAAACACATTCAGCCATGTAGCTTCTTGATACCAATTATCGAATGTATAGCCTGCTCGTAATGGAATCGGTTGTGGAATCACTGCTAGACTACCTTTTTTAACATCTTGAGCTACAATCGCCGGGTAATCCTCCAATTCAAAACGCACTTTAAACACAGGAATGGGCTTTACTTCTACATTCACTGTGGCAACAGCTGTTCCATTCATTCCATCCTTCCCATCATTTGCGGTGACCGTAATCGTTATTGACCCTGCTGAAACAGGTGTTACCGTTAAAATCGTTCCTGTGACATTAGCCGTAGCAATTCCTGGATTGCTTGAAATTGCAGTTAACGTTAATAAATCTCCATCAGCATCTGAAAATGTATTCGTCACGTCAACTGATAAATCTCCGGAACCTACTATCAAAGTTTGGGAATCAATAGCATTTGCCACTATAGGAGCAGTATTTGATAAAAACGGAAAAGAATGCGTTATTTCTCCCCCGCGTCCATCTTTTGCTGTAATCGTGATAGTGGCTGTTCCGGCAGTTATTGGGGTTAAAATAATATTTTTGCCTGATACACTTACAGTTGCTACCCCATTATTACTTGATGTTGCGGTTAGTGTGATATTATCACCATCCGCATCTGAAAATGTATTGGTTGCATCATATGTATGGCTACCAAAACCTAGCGTTTGTACTTGATTAGGTATCGGGGATGCAACAACCGGTCTTTCATTTAAAATTAGCGTAAGTGTTGTTGATGCTGTTCCAGTTTTCCCATCATCTGCTGTAATTGTGATTGTTACTGTTCCTCTTGAAATTGGATTTATTGATATTAGCTTTCCTGATATCGATCCAATTGTAGCGATACTTAAATCGCTTGACGTTGCTGTAATCGTTAGCGGGTTACCGTCAGCATCAGCAAATGTGTTAGTTGCATCAACTAAAACAGCCCCGGTTCCTATTGTATGAAGTCTTGGGGAAAAAGTATATTCAACCGTCGGAGCAGTATTCGATAAAAATGAAAAGGTTGTTTCGGCTACTCCCCCTTTTCCATCACTTGCTCTTACTGTGATATTCGCTATTCCCCCTGCTTTAGGTGTTACAATAACATTAGTGCCTTCTACTCTTGCAGTTGCCACAAAAGTATCACTTGATGAGGCTGTAAATGTAATCGAATCACCATCAGGATGTGTAAATACGGTCGATGCATCTATTGTAAAATCACCCGTTCCTATTGTTTTCATTTGATCTAGAATTGGGGTAGATACTACAGGTTTGTTTTTCACTGTGACATCAAATGAGGTAGTAGCTATACCACCAAAACCATCATCTGCTTTTAAAGTGATGGTTGTTGTTCCACTAGCTATCGGCGTGATTTTTATGTCACTATAATCTACAATTGCCGTAGCGACTGAAGGATTACTTGACACTGCATCTAAAGTTAGATAATGCTCATTATCAGGATCCTTAAAGACTCCCAAAACGTTAATTTTTAAATTGTCACCTACTATAGCGGTTTGATTCGGTATCGGAGAGGCTACAATAGGTGTTGCTGCCTCTCCTGAACTATCAAAAAATAATACTATAAAAAATAATATAAAAATTAAGCTGAATTTTTTCATATAACCCTCCCAATTTCAATAATCTAGCCTTTTGATAAAAAACTCAGATTATACCATAAAAACTAATTATACTCTTGAAAAGTCATATTATTTATGACAAAAGTCATAAAAAAGTCATGACTTTGAATCCGCTTGTTTTAACTAAAAAGGACCATTCGTTGTAAATGACTGGCCCTTTTCACATCTAGAACTCACTTTCTAAGCAGTATATAATTTATTTTTTTAGATAAAACGCACCAAAACAACACTACTATGACGATTATAATTGGAATGATGGCCGTCATCTCATCCGTGAAATCAGCAATAGCCTCATCATGGGCAATCATTTTTCCAGCTGTATAAGCCAATATTGCGGCTCCCAAATACATAAAATAAGGCACTTTATCTAGTAAGAAAAGCATTAACTTGCTGCCGCTAATAATAATTGGGATTGAAACAATAAGTCCAAGCATTACATAAAAATAATTCCCATTTGCCGCACCAGCCACAGCTAAAACATTATCTAATCCCATAATGATGTCTGCTAAAACAATTGTGGAGATGGCGCTTGCTAAACTCGTACCAGCTTTTACTGAAACTTTTTCGCTTTTCTCACCCATGACCAATCCAATCGCAACGCCAATTAGTAATATTCCCCCAATCAATGTTAGGTATGGAATTTTTAATAAAATCATTGCAAAGATCGTTAAAATCGTCCGAAGGATAACAGCAAGCCCTGCACCCCAAATAATTACCTTATTCCTTTGGTCTTTTGGGAGATTTTTGCTAGCCATGGCAATGACCACAGCGTTATCACCACCTAGAATAATATCAATCCCAATTATTGTTACTACTGTTATAATCGCATCCAGATCTACTGTCATCAAATCCCTCCCAAATACACCCACTCAATATTTCAGTATATTTGGACAGGTGAAGGATTATGAAAGCAAGATTTCAAATAATAATTAACACTCACCGTTTTGATTGTTACAATCATGTTAAGGAACTACTACATTTAGCGAGGGGATTACATGACATTTTATGATTTGGTGAAGGAAAATCACGTGATTGCAATCATCAGGGGAATTGAAATAAAGGATATTATTCCAGTTGCTCAGGCCCTTTATAATGGCGGCATCAGACTAGTTGAAGTTACTATGAATACAAATAGCGCTCCAGAAATGATTTCCTTATTAAATGAAAGATTTGAAGACAGGTTACATATTGGCGCAGGAACTGTTCTTGACGTAGAAACTGCTAAGGAAGCAACCGCTGCAGGTGCTAAATATTTCGTAACTCCAAATGTAGATGAGGAGGTTATTGCATTTGCATTAAAAAATAATATCGGCATTCTCCCAGGTGTAATGACACCAACAGAAGTTATAAATGCACATAAAGCTGGAGCTAAAATGGTGAAAGTGTTTCCAACTAGCATTTTAGGAAGTAACTATATAAAGGAATTACAAGGGCCATTGTCCCATATTCCAATGGTTGCTGTTGGCGGAGTAAGACCTGACAATATAGCAGACTTTTTAAAAGCGGGAGCTGTGGGTGTTGGGGTTGGCAACAGTTTAATTGATAAAACTGCAATTGCTGATGGATTATTTGAAAAAATCACCGAAAAGGCACAATTATTATTACAGAGTATTAAGGAAGCATAAGGATGTAGATTGGGCACCATGCGTTCGGTGCCTAGTCACTCCGCGAACAACGTCAAAGGAGCGACTGGCACAAATACATTTAAGACTATGAAATATATTTAAGTATTTTAGCGGGTGGTAATGGTTGATCAAAATAAAAACCTTGTACATAATCACATTGCTGTGATTTTAAAAATTGGAATTGTTCTTTCGTTTCCACACCTTCGGCGACCACCTTCAAATCCAAATTGTGAGCCAATTGGATCATCGCTTTTACAATAGACTGGTCATGCTTATCTATTAAAAGGTCACGTATAAAGGATTGGTCAATTTTCAAGCTATTCAGAGATAATAGTTTTAAATAGTTTAGTGAGGAATAATGGGTACCAAAGTCATCCATAGAAATCTGAATTCCTAGCGATTTTAACTTTTTAATATTAGGTAATGCAACATCAGGGTTATTCATAATCACTCTTTCTGTTAATTCGATTTCCAAATTTGAAGGATGAATACCCGTCTCCTGTAAAATTGATTTAATAATTTTAACTAGATTTTTTTGTTGAAACTGTAGCATCGATAGGTTTACGGCAATTTTTACAGGCTTATAGCCTTTCTCTTGCCATTCTTTAATTTGAAGACATGCTTGGCGCATTACCCATTGATCAATATGAACAATAAGGCCCGTTTCTTCCGCCAATGATATAAAGAAATCAGGAGAAATCATTCCTTTTTTTGGATGACGCCATCTAATTAAGGCCTCTACTCCATCCAATTCACCCGTATTACAGGAAATTTTCGGCTGATAATACAATAAAAATTCATTGTTTTCAATTGCTTTACGTAAATCATTTGTAAGCATAAGCCGTTCAGTAGATTTTTGCATATAATCTTTCTGGTAAAACTTGTACGTATTCTTTCCATCCTGCTTTGCATAGTACATCGCCGAATCAGCAAATTTCACAAGACTTTCCCCATCCTCGCCATCATTTGGATAGATGCTAATTCCAATACTAGGCGTTATAAATAATTCAAACTCATTTAGGATAAATGGTTTAGAAAAACTTTTAATTATTCGATTTACTATATAAATGCAATCGAAATTACTTTTTAAATCATGAAGGATAATGGCAAATTCGTCGCCTCCATATCTCGTAACAATTCCTTTATTTTCGAGAATCTCCTTCAGTCTTATTGCTGTTGCTTTTAACAACTCATCGCCGATACTATGGCCTAATGAATCATTGACGTCTTTAAAGCGATCCAAATCTAGAAAAATAACAGCACACCTATTGTTTGAATCTACAGCACGCTGTATAGTTTGATTTAATTGATTGTTAAAAAATGTTCTATTTGGCAGCTTTGTTAAATCATCATAAAGCGCCTGAAACTTAAGTTTTTCCTCTAGCTTTTTCCGTTCAGTTATATCAATGAAAAAAGATACATAATTCTTCACATTGCCGTAAACATCTTTAATTGCGCTGATTGTAATTTCTTCAAGGAATAGTTTCCCGTCTTTTCTTTTATTCCAAATTTCGCCTTTCCACAATCCCTTTTTACGAATACTATGCCACATTTCCAAGTAAAAATCCTTTCCATGCATACCTGAACTAAGTATACTCGGATTTTTACCTATTACTTCCTCTTCACCATAACCTGTTAATTTCGAAAATGCTGAATTAGTAAATAATATATTATTCTTTGAATCCGTCACAGCCATTGCATAAACTATATTGTCATATACTTCGACTAATAACATTTTTTTAATCTCTACGTTACTATTTTCCTTACTAAACACATATTATCCCACCTTTTGTATTTAGTCCTAATCAAAAACGCATAATTCTGTATAACATTTATATTAATTTTATTTCTTTAATATATCATAATGTGATTCCTTATTACAGACTTTTCTGAATTTCTAGTTTTAATTGTATCATTTATACTGAAAAGAAAAATGTTATTTGAACAATATTTTTTTGAGATGTAAATTTTATTAGGTATAGAATAAAAACAGACCTACCGTAATCGGTAAGTCCGTGTAGTAATCATATTAGCCACCAAAGTATGTATTTGGTGGAGACGGAGGGAGTCGAACCCTCGTCCAAAAGCATCGCCACTTAAGCTTCTACGAGTGTAGTCGATATATTAGCGTTTCGCTAACTGTTCAGCCTATCGACAGGCTTCCCAGCAGCTAGTCTGGTTGTTCTCTTCCTTCGTCCTCAGACGGCGAACTCCGGCGTAGCCCACTAAGAGTGAGTCCCTGACCCTACCACATGGGC
>DUSF01000020.1 GCA_012842745.1 Bacillus sp. (in: firmicutes)
AAAGCCGCTGTCCCGATGTCAAAGGAGGAAGAAGATGAGGAGGAAGATGAGCTAGGTGTAGCTGTCCTTGGGATGATTCCTGTCACTGGGGGTGGCGGCATTGGCTAAATCGAAGAAGCCTAGCCTTCCCTCCAAATGGAAGGGTGCCGCTATAAGTGCACTTGGCAGTGTTCCGATGAAGGGCATTATAAAAAAAGGGGCACAAGCATTAAACAAGGCATCAAAAGCCGCCAAAAAGAAGGTTAGTAATACAAAGAAGAAAGTAGTCGCTTCTCTTAAGACACAGAAGAAGACTGTAAAGAAAAAGATAGGGAAAATCGTTAAAAAAAGAGGGAAGGTGTTCACCAAAGCCCGAAAGCTTAAAAATAACCTGACGAAGAAGGAACAAATAGATAAGCTAAAAACGATGATGAAGAAAGAGGTACTTAGTTCTTGGAATACTACGAAATCTGTTGCAGGGAACTTTTTAAAAGGGGCAGGCGAAGCCGCTTTAACGGATGTAACTTTTAATGTTGTGAAACCTAAACATACTAGCCAGCCCACAGTTTCTTATAAAGTAGGAGAAGTATTTGGACACACGGTAGCTACAATTGCAGGAGTTGTAGAAACAGCTGGGTCTGTAGCCATAGGTACGGGAGGCGTAGCGTTAAGTGCAACGGGAGTGGGTGCTCTTGCTGGAGCACCTATAAGTGCAGTTGCTGTAGCTGGTGCTGCTCATGGCACTGCGGTGGCAACACAAGGTACACAAAACCTTGTACAAAGTGCAAAAGATTTGTATAATTTTTCTGTAAATAATGGAGGAAAGTCTACTAAAGCTTCTACGGCGGCCACTAAGGGTAATATTAGTGCAGAGAATATTGTTTTTAGTGATAAGTTTAAAAAGCCAGCATATAAAAATCAAGTGCAACAACGTGGATGGAATAATGAAAGTATAGCTAAAACAATAAACAATCCATACAAAACTGATAAATCGGTAAACAAACATACAGGAAACTCAGTAACTGTATACTTTAAAGATAAGACACACTATGTAGCGGTAGATAATGGTACAGGGAAAGTAATACAGGTTTCAAATCTAAATAAAGCTGATTGGAAATTTGACCCTACATTTTCTAAATAAGAGGTGATTTTTTTGATAATAAAAAAAGAAGGAAAGATAAATGAAATAATATATGAACATACAACTTATCATAGTGGTAAATACACGATCTTCCCCACAATTACTGATTTAAATAATTTATTAGAAAAGATTATAGACTCTAAAACAACGACAGAATATATTAGAATTATTCCTTTTTATATAAATGAAAGAGTGAATATGCAGATTGAATTTGAGGAGTACATGTTCTATATCGAGTGTAGGGAAGAGATAAGCGAGAAGGAAATAGATAATCATGTATTTGATTGTCTTGATACGCATTATGAAATAAAATCTACAAAGGAAATTGAAATGGGGAAAATAATGTATCCGTTATGTAAAAATAATGATGTAGGACATTTTATTTTATCATTACAAAAGTACCGCAAATACTTAAACGAACTTTTGCCTAAGTTGTTTAAAGTTGCAAAAAAGGAAATGAAATTAAAAGATGATGATTTAGCCTTTGGATATTTTTGTTTTGAAGTTCATAGTGGATAAAATCCGAACCTTGATTGACATTGCGTAAAAAGTTGTGTAAATAAGTTTAAAATCAATCCTCCTTGGCAAGAATTAGGATAAATAATTTTTGCTAAGGAGGATTTTTCGACATGAAATGACCAAAGGAATTAATCAAGGAGATCGTAAAAGAAGAAAAATTCACAAGTACCAAACGAATCATGGAGACGATCAAAGAAATGTTTTCCGATATTTTGGAAGAGGTACTTCAATGTGAAATGGATGAACAGCTTGGTTATGAAAAACATCAACGCCGGAGCGATGAGCCAAGCAATTATCGAAATGGCTCAACAAAGCGTAAATTAAAAACACAATTTGGTGAAGTTGAAGTAAATGTTCCTAGGGACAGAAATGGCTCGTATGAGCCAAAAATATTGGACAAATACCAAAGAAATGTAGACGGATTGGAAGAAAAAATACTGTCTTTCTACGCTCACGGAATGTCCACTAGAGATATCCAGGAACAAGTCAAGGATCTCTATAATATTGAGATTTCCTCTGAATTAGTTAGTAAGATTAGCGAAAAAATTATGCCACAAGTAAATGAGTGGCAAAGTCGTCCACTGGAAGCCTATTATCCTTTTATTTTCATGGATGCTATTCATTATAAAATTCGAGATAATCACCAAATTGTATCGAAAGCAGCCTATGTTGTTTTAGGCATCAATAATGAAGGGTATAAAGAAATATTGGGGATTTGGGTTGGAGGAAACGAAAGTAGTAAGTTTTGGTTAGGCGTGTTGAATGATTTGAAAACAAGAGGGGTAAAAACGGTTAACCTTTTCTGTATTGACGGGCTTTCAGGGCTGAAAGAGGCCATTCAAGCCGTGTATCCTTTTACCGGTATTCAGCGTTGTATTATTCATCAGATTCGGGCTAGCCACCAAATATGTTTCATAAACACATAAAAGAATTTGTCGCTGATTTAAAACTAATCTACACTTCTATCAACGAAGAAACAGCCATGGAAAGACTCATAGAATTTAAGGAAAAATGGGGTAAAGAATATCCATCTGCAGTTAAGTCATGGGAAGAAAATTGGGATATTTTAGCCACTTTCTTTGCATATCCTCCAGAAATTAGGAGAATAATATATACTACGAATATCATTGAAGGGCTGCATCGTCAATTTAGAAAAGTGACAAAAACGAAGTCTATTTTTCCTACTGATGATAGCTTAAGAAAAATGCTTTACTTGGCAGCTCAAAACATTACAAAAAAATGGACCCTGCGTTACCGTAATTGGGACATGATTTTAAGCCAGCTTGAGATTTTAAACCAAACATCATAATTGGTAAGCCCGAAATAAAAAAACAAACGCACCTTCACGGTGCGCATCACAAATAACCGTTTATCGTGATTTTTTTAATCAGATAGACGGTTATTTCATATTATCTGCCATATTCTTCTTGAATCATTTTTGACCAAGGCATATATTGATTTAAAATTTCTGGTTGCTGGTAGAAATTAAGGTTCGGCAAATCCGTCAATAACTTCAAAAGATAACGATAGAAATCCACACCGTTTGCTTTTGTAGTTTCTGCGATACTTAAACAGATGGCATTGGCTTTGGCACCAGCTTCACTAACACTGAAGAGCCAATTTTTCCGGTTATGTTCTTGAAAACATAAGTTTTCGTTATGTAGTGTAAAGGGGACAATGGTTAGTTTTTGTTGTGGCATCGAAAAGCACCTCCTATGATTGATACGTCCATCATACAGGAGAAGTTGATCATTTTATATGTGTCGTTTGAATTCGGGCTTACTGTCAAGAAAAGAAAATAGAGACAAATGGGATGAATGATTGAAAGGAGTGAAGGAAATGTCAAGTGATAAGTGGTTTTTTTTTAGACTTGCCAAATACAATGGTATTAACAACGAAAGATGTAATAGCTAATGGTAAACCAATTTTGGTTGTATTCCATGATGAGGATGATGGAATGTGGCAATTTCACAGTGGCGATGATGTTGATATGGGAGATGCTGTTTTGATAAGCCTAAGAGAGATGATAGAGTTAGATTCTTCTTTGGTTGAATTAGTGGATCTTCCGTTAGGCTGGGTAGCTTGGAGAAACAATGCAAATAGCCATTGGTATAGAAAAATTAACGAATAAAACATTGTTTAGTGAAAATATTTTACTGGGTTAACTAAGCTGGGGAAAGGGGGATTGCAGGAAAAAAACGTAGATTAGCAGAACTAATTTAGAGAATTGATGTTTACTTTTCATTTTGAAATAAACGAATGTATGTATAGAAAAATGCTTTTATTAATTCAAGCACATAACATTAGACAGGTCAATGATGATCATACAATCATGATTGACCTGTTTTTGTTATCCTCATTTTTATTGCATATTTTAAAATTCAATTCAACTATTTATATTAAAAAACGTAATCAGTCACAGGGATATTTATTGTAATGGCTTTTAATATGTTCAAACATATATTGCCAGAATACGAGATTGAATGTGAATATGCTCTCGATGAGGGCTTGGCTGTTCTATATAATACGATTGCTGAACAAATAGAAACGAATAACTTTCTGGATGGGGAAGAGTATAAGGCGCTTGTCATTGATTGCGGCGGTGGAACGACTGATCTTTCCACGTGTAAGTTCCGTATTCGGGATGGACATCTATCCTACAAGATTGATATCCAGACAACCTATGAAAATGGAGATACTAATTTTGGCGGCAATAATATTACCTATCGAATTTTCTGATTTATGGAAATTATGTTTGCGGCCTATTATAGTCACAATCGAAATGGTGTTGATATCGATGGACTGATTGATATCCCAGGGACAGATATATTTAGACATGTAGATGAGTATGGGCACCCTGCTGTTTATGGACAATTTGAAGCAGCCTATCGAGAAGCTGAAAAGGTGATTCCGACTCGGTTTAAGGAATATGAAAATCGAAGCCGAGATGAGTATTTGAGGGTTCGAACGAATTATTACTTTTTATGGGAAATGGCAGAGAAAATGAAAAAGGAGTTCTTTCGCAAGACAGGCATTCTTAGAAATCGCTTTTATTCTGGAGCTGCTCCCGAACAGGACAGTGATCTAAGGGTGACATCTGTTGAACGGTGGAGCTTATCTCTATGGGATGGAGTGCAATTTAAGGATGTCTATGATTTTCCTAACGTCATCTTCAATATTAAAGAAATTAATCATT
>DUSF01000021.1 GCA_012842745.1 Bacillus sp. (in: firmicutes)
AGAACCCTTCCAAGCGTTACCTTTTCATTTGATTCTTCGATATAATCCTTCAATTCCATAAGGAATTGCCTAGTCTTTACCGGATAAATGTGACCATACACCATTTAAACTAGGAACATTTCGCACCGCAATCGCACCCGTTCGTGAAATAAGTACAGTTTGACTATGGCGTAGTTATTTCTTTAATTAAACTTCCACTTATTTTAAGTTGTCAATTTTCCAACGAATATCCACTGGGTCTAAAGAACTCTCAACAGAAAACATATATTCATCTGTGATTTCAGGAACATCAAAAGAAATATTTAGTTCTCTTGATTCGTTTGCCAGTATGATTGTTTCCGATGGAATTTTGTCAGTAAGAACTTTTCCATTATATGATTTTTTACTTTTTTCATCATTTAAATGATATTTCAATTCAGAAATGTCAATCTGTTCCCCTCGAACATTTTTAATAGTCACATTAACAACAATTGAACTTGGATTAGTTTCTTCCAAGTAAGCACTATGTACCCTTGTTGAGAAATAGCCTCCCTTAGTACTTTCACCATACAAAAGGATTCCTTTTTCCATTCGGGCAATTCTTTCCTGATCATCAGTTGATAGTCCCATTGTATAAGTTTCGTTGTTTTGACTCGTTGTTGTTACCTTATCGTTTTCCGTTAAATCGTTACTATTATCTTGTGTACATGCTGACATAATAGTAACAATCATAATAGATAAAATTGAAAGAAAAATATTATTCCTCATAAATTCATCTCCTAACTTTTCATATATTAATGGTATTTTTCAATGAAATTTTTTCATCATAGAATATATCAATCTGATCAACCAAGGTTTTCGAAATGACCCAAAATTCAGATGATAAATACAATAGCACTGAATAATAACAGTTCTTGAATGCAAAGAATTTAGGTAACGTTCTTTTTATTCTTCGTTACTTTAAAGAAGAAAGTTGTTTAAACTCATTCTTTTATAACCAATAACCTACCTGTTACCTGAATAAAAAAAGCGATCATCGTATTAAAACATCGCCCCGTTAGCTGAAGAAGGAGTTTTAAAGATAGTCAACAAGTTTGCCGATTTCAACGTACCCATAAACCCTAATCACATCATCAAGTGCCTCTCCAGGAACGTAGATACATTTTAGAACTTCTAAAACTTCATTCCTTATTTCTTGGGTTTCTGTCTTTATCTCTAACCATTCAATACATTTATAACCGCCAATCCTAAAATGATAAAACCATTCATCATCCCAAGGGCATATGTAGCCTGTTTCAATATCTTTTGTCCTCCATTGGTGAACATTGGGGGAATCTAACATTGCTTCTCGAATTTCTTCCCACTTTGTATTATTCATAACTTCCTGAAATTGGTTATTTATCATTGTTTATTTACCTCTAATTTTTAAAGTATCTTTAATTATTCTATGATGGATGATGAAATCCTTCTTGCACTATCCTGATCCATTGGTGAAAAAGCGTTCCCACTGCTGTTGTAGAAACGCCCATGTCACTTATTCATAAACTATAATTTTACATACTACTTTGCTATTTTGGCACGATATAAAATCAGAGTCATTGCATTTAATATGATGGTAACAGCGAGAAGAATTGCTGAGGCGAACACAACAGCACCCATTGTGTCCATTAGAGCAGACCAATCCCCAATCTTCACCAGATAATTGCTATTTATAATCTGGAAATATAG
>DUSF01000022.1 GCA_012842745.1 Bacillus sp. (in: firmicutes)
ATATGGAATAAAATTCAAATAGTTGGATTTTAAACCGGTAAATTGTTCCCCTTTGCCAAAGGTTCAAGAAATTTAGGCGATTCATCGTTGAACTTATTTAAGTTTTGTGAGCTATGAATATTTCAGGTTAATTTATCTATATCACTAAAATCCATATCTGGCTTAAACCCTTTATCTGGTTTTAACCAATGATTCATCATCAATCTGTCAAACGTAGCTTCACAACTTCTTCTAGGACATCTTCCTATTGTTGTTGTGAAAAAATTGGAATGGTATGAATAATGATGCGTATGAATAAAATCATCCCACGATTGGATAACTTCATTTTCATCACGCAAATCAACTATTTCTATTTCTTCAAGATTTCTATCTTTCACCGCACCCCACGCTTTTTTCAACATGGCAATAGCTTCAACATCACTCTTGGGTGCGCTATATCCAAAAATAGTAACCATATATGCTACCTCTAACGCATTATTCAATGATTTCCATGACTTTGATATAGCTGTATCACTAGAATAATCTTTATTCTTTATTGGAAATAAGAGTTTTGTTGGAGCAAGGGGTTCACCGCATCTACATGGCATCCCTACATTGCCCATGACATTATCCTCTACACAATATCCTACTGCAACATTTCCATGTAAAAAGGCTAACTGTGGCAAATTGGTAGTATAAGCCATAGCACGGGCATAAGCCTGCACTAATAGTGGATCCCAATTAAAGGTTGCAATTAAATCCTTTGAAGTTAGTCCCATAATCAAATAATCGTACACCGTAGGACTATCAGGTAACTTAAAGTCTAACATGTAATCACGGATGACTTCCTCCAACTTTTGCTTGGCATCCATGCAATTGGGTTCTGCTTTACTGCGCTCATCAAGCTCCATATAAATGTCTTCTAAATTATCAGAAGAAGTATGTAGCGTTATTTTTTCTAGTATATCTGTCAATCCAAGCTTTTTAATGAATCCATTCATTGCGGATATTTTCCTACCATTCTTGTCGCCATTTGGGATAGCTGCACAACTCGCACCTGCGCCCAGTAGAACAACGTGTGGTCTGCTCTTCATGTAATATTCATAATCGTACAAATCCATTGACGTTGGATAATCGTCCTTCATTCTCCATTTCATCCCCCTAAATTTAAATCTCTATTATGTAATATTTACGACCCTCACTTAAGTCCTGCCAGATAAAATCATATCTGCCTGATAGGGTAATATAATCTTTGTTCTTTCCTACACCAGTTGGCTTAAAAATACTACCGTAAACACAATATTCTTCTCTAAAAAACTTATAAACGCCTTCATTGTTGCGTCCTTCATAGAAAGGCCTATCCGAAACAAGGGTAACAGTAGCAGTTTTAGTAAATCCTCGGCTCTTAAGTTCTTCCATGAATTTAATGTCCTTCACGAATGAATACATCTGCTCCGGATACTGGCCATTTAATGGACACTTAAGTTCAATGGCATACTTCTCAGATTTATCTTCGTTAAATATGGTAATATCTATTTCCTTCTTAATAGTTTTGTTGTCTGATGTGAAATATGACACATTCCTTTCAAATTGAATACGATAGTCTGGAAGTTTTTTACGTAGGAATATCCCCAGCTCATGCTGGAGGCTAAACTCATTATAAATTTCAATAGTATTAGACTTTACAAACAAGAAAAAATCTTCTATTAATCGCTTTATTTCCAGCAACGTTTCTACCCCCCTATTTCATCGTGACAGCAACTTGGAATCGCATGAACATCTTTAATCACAAAAACTTGATTTGTATTTCAATAACGTATCTTCTACTTCATGCCAGATTGTTACCGTTTCACCGTCATCCTCAAATACTTTACCGTGGCTCTTAGGCCCATCCAACTTCATCTGCGAGTAATTATTCTTAAATGTTGGCACGTAAAGTTCCGGGTTGTTTTCATCACTGCATAAGCGCTCCATCATGTCTATGGTAGCACGACCTGTGGCAGCCACCGCCTTGAAATAAGCACGGATAATTTTATGGTTATATTGATTTGGCTTTACAGCCCACACTGGGATTCGTTGAATTGCTTTTCCGTAAAAATCCCCTTTTGCACCCTCGTTTTGTCTTGCTATTGTTTTTGGGTTATAGGCTTGTGATGCTTTTTCAAAGGTTTTTGCAATATACCAACGCATACAGCTTTCAACTGCGGTGTCTTGTGTTTCATTTGTTAAATTCAATGCTATGCAGAATTTCTCGTACACATCTGCATCAACTGTAAAGGTCACGCTCTTATTCACCGTTTGCACCTCCGCTATTTACTCTATTACAAATTATACCATTGATTTGTAATTTGTAAATACTAATTAACTAATTTGTATTGACTCATTAAAAGAAATAAGAAAAACACCCTGTATTTCAGCAAGGTGTTTGATTCTAATAACAATTTATTTTTCATTTCGATTTTCAACGTCTATACTAATGCCTGACTTAACATATCAATGAGTTTCACTTATCACCTTCATTTTTTCAACGTCTTAATTCACTTCTAATAACCTCTTTCCATTTATTAATATTAGCGATTGCATTTTGCTCCTCACCTAAATATATATCTTCAATTGTCATAGACCAATGTTTTAGTTCGCGTTTTCTTTCGTTGCTTGCAACAGGATTTGTTATTTTACTTACTGATTTTACAATTTCTCGATTTTTCTTGAGAATATATTGTGTATCCCAATCATTATCATAAGCATCAATGAAAAGCTTAACTAAGAGCTTATATCCCTCTTCTGTATAATTCGAGGGGTGTTGTATCATATAACATGAAACAAGCCAAAAATGTTGCTCATATAGCTTTGGATCATTATGTTCCCACATAAGAGGAAACCCAAATTGCTCATAACATGAAAACCCATCTGTCTCTCTAGCTCCACACTCTATACATCTCCCCGCTTTCATAACAGTGTTATTATCAACCATCTATAACCAACCTCCCTTATTTAAATTATTTTAGTTTCCATAATGTAATGTTTGCTAAAGAGAAAAGTCTTTTTTCTTTAAAAATGAAGCCGCTAGCCAGAACAGACTATACTGACCAGCGACTACCTTAGATTTAATGTTTCAGATTTATTTTCTTATCACTAATTTCATAAATCACATCAGCCACATTTTCGAGTAAGCGTTTGTCATGGGTGATAAACACTATAGTTCCAGCATACTCCTTCATTAATATTTCCAAAGCCTCCAAGCTTGGTATGTCAAGGAAGTTGCTCGGTTCATCCATTAGTAGGATGTTATATCTACCCATAAGCATTTTAGCTAGCAATAATTTAATAATTTCTCCGCCGCTTAAAACAGATAAGCTTTTTCCAATATCATTTTGTTTAAGCCCCATTGATGCTAGCACTGAACGAATTTCTGAAACATTGTAATCACAATCCTCCTGCATAAACTCCAGGACTTTCTGATTACTGTTGTACTTGTAACCATTTTGTGCAAAGTAACCTATTTTTGCCTTAGGTGAAATAGAAATTCCATCTTCATGGTTTAAGATCATTTGGATTAAAGTTGTTTTTCCGGTTCCATTATCACCAGTTAACGCCACTTTTGCTCCAAGCGGAATTTGAAAAGATGCATTTTCAAACAATACCTTATCTCCAAATATTTTATTAATTTCCGTACCGACAATAGGATATGGATTGTGGAGCTCCAATGCTTTACTTTGCCTGAAACGAATCCTGCGAATGTCTTCTGGAGCTTCTACATTTCCTAAAGCCGCAATCCTATGTTCTAGGGATTTAGCGGCATTATGCATCTTTTTTTCCTTACTTCCTATTGATTTTTGATGAGCTAAACGCCCTCCGCCTTCAGTACTTTTTTTCTTTGAAGCACCTTTTGCCTTCTGTTCTATTTTACGAGCCTGTTTTCGCTTTTCCTCCGCAGCCCTTTCCAATCGGGCACGTTCCGCAATAAATTGTTCGTATTCTGCAGCCTGGCTCTTGCGTTCTTCCTCTTTCTGGCGAAGATAATCAGAATAGTTCCCCCAATACTCAGTGATTTTGCCATCTTTCAGTTCCCATATTTTATCTACTACCTCATCAAGAAAATAGCGGTCATGACTAATAACTAACAGTGCACCTGTAAAATATTTTAGCTGTCCAATTAGAAAATCAATTCCTTCACGGTCTAAATGGCTCGTAGGTTCATCCGCTAAAATACCATGAACTTGTGCAGATAAAGCCTGTGCTATTTTAAGCCTTGTTTCTTCACCACCGCTCATGGTCTGTATATCTAATTGCTCAATACCGAGCTTGCCTACAAGTGCAAAATCTTTCTCCTCCTGCAAAGTTACTTCGTCCAACTGGGGAATATAGGCAAGTTCACCCAGACGATTCATTTTACATCCTGGGGAAGTTAATTCTCCTAAAAGTACCCTCAGTAAAGTACTTTTTCCTGCACCATTTGCTCCTACTAAACCAATACGGTCATAATCATATACTTCTAATTCATCTATATCTAAAACATCGCGTCCTTTGAATTCCACACGAATGTCTTTTGCTTTTAATATCAATTCCATAACATATCCTCCTGTCTATAATCGCATGTTTTCATTTGCTTGTACGCAGGGAAAACCCTGCGATTTAAGCAGGAAGAATTACATGAAAATAAGATACATAAATATCCCTCCAATATTGTTTATTTTAAATCTAATTTCCTAATCTCAGTTATCATCGGGCAAACTATTGCAATGCCAATAATTAAAATCCCTGATAGTAAAAACCAATGATTTACACTGATTCTATCAGCAAAGAACCCAGAAAGAATTAACCCAATTGGCATAGCAAGTGACATGATACTTCCGGTCAAAGAAAATACACGTCCTAAATATTCAGGCTTAATTTTCTCCTGAAAAAGAGCTGTTTGCACACCGCTATAAAATGGCACCGAAAGCCCCATTATTGCACAGCAAACTACAAATATTACAAATCCATTTGGAGGAAGTATTCCTGAAACGGCTAAACTGGCCCCCATTATAAAAAATGAACTTGTTATTAGTAATACACGCTTTTCGAAGCTCCCTAATCTTCCTAATAGTAAGCCTCCTGCTAGCATTCCAGATGCAAAGGCAATTTCGGTAATAGAAATATGCACAGGTGTTCCATTAAAGTATTCCATGCTTATTAAAGGAAATAGTGCATTAATTGGCATATAAATAAAAGTATATAGTGTTCCTAAGAGTAATAAGGCAAACAATCCTTTGTTTTGTCTCAGAACGACAATTCCTTCTTTCATTTCTCTTATGAAATTTGGTTCCAAACTTTGCACTTGATCACCCAGCTTAGGAATACGTACAATTGCTACCGTAATAGATGCAATCACAGCACCCAATACATCGATGGCAATAATAGCATTTAATTCCCAAACGGAGTATAGGAGTGCTGCAACTGCCGGACTAACAATATAGCTTATAGACTGCAAAGACTGACTATAGCCTGCGCATTTCGTCAGCTGTTCTTCTGGTACTAAAAGTGGCGTAACCGCATTGAGTGCTGGGGTATGAAAAGCTGTTCCAATGCTACGGATAAACAATACTACCATAACCATCCAGACAGGTAGCTCCATATACAATGCAACAATAGCAAGCACTGCCCCAGCTGCTGCGATAATTAAATCAGCACCAATCATTATCTTCTTCCTATCATGACGATCCACTAGCACACCAATGGCAGGTCCAAAGACCGCATAGGGTAAAAAACCTACTAGTGAAGCCATAGACAAGACCATCGCAGATCCTGTTTTTTCTGTAAGGTAAAAAATAATCGCCATTTGCAGGATGGCACTAGTGATTAATGATACTGCTTGCCCTGCCCATATTGTATAAAACTTAAGTTTCCATTTGTTGTATTTTTCCATTTATATTATCTCCTGCATATTATTTTGCTTGAATTTCTATTTTGAATAGCATTCTAGGCAATAAAAAATGCAGGCCTAAATCCACAATGTGGCTTTTGGTCTGCATACATACAATTTGGAAACATTCATATTAAAGACATAGTTAAATAAAGGTATAGTTAAATAACCTATATCCTCACCGTAACTAATGAATGCTCAATATCGTATAAATAAGCACAACAAAAAAGCCTATCATCGGGGATAGATTCTGCTTTTTTTATTGCTAGCTTATCTTAAACGCATTGAGGCTGTCATAGTTTCGGTTCCTCCTAAATTCTTATTTGTATCAGCGTACACTTTAACACAACAAGTCGTTTTAAGCAACTTTTAAATTTAAAAAATCCATTAAAAACCGCCAAAGGGTGTTAGTCCTTAATTGGCGGTTAATATTCTATATCTCTTCGTCAATCTCAATCCCATACTTGAATTCAACGATGAGCTTATCTTCATATATCGTTACTTTTTCAATAAGTCTCCTTACTAACTGCTCATCATATTCCTCCAACTCGTAGGATTGTTCATTCAAGAAATCAGTCATTTCAGCGATTCGTTGCCTTTTTCCTTCACGCTCTACATTCTCTACAAGTGCATTTTGCTTTAATTCTCGAAGGCGGTAAATTTCAGCAGCCACATCTTCATAGTCATTCTTAGACTTCGCTTGAATAAGAAGCTGTTGTTGTAATTCTTCCAATTTGCTATCAATGTCATCAGTGGCATTATCATTTTCTTCATTAAATACAGTAGCTATATTTTTCTGTAGCGTCTGGAGGAAGGGTTCTTTGTTGACCAAAAGTTCGTTAATAGCCTTAACAACTGCTTTCTGCAATGTTTCCTCATTTATGGTAGGGGCAGTACATTCAGAATCCTTTTCCTCCAAACGGCTGACGCATCTCCAAACAATAGATTTGTAACCTCGGTTATTCCAATGTAACCGTCGGTAAATATCACCGCACTGTCCGCAGTAAACAATACTCGATAAAGCATACTTACTACTACAGATCCTCTTTTTACCGCCCTTGCCGCCACGAAGATTCGCTCTTCGAACCATCTCTTCTTGAACCCGCATAAAAAGCTCGCGTGGAATGATAGGCTCATGGCTGTTTTCTACATAATATTGGGGAACGATGCCGTTATTCTTGACTCGCTTTTTAGAAAGGAAATCAACCGTATATGTCTTTTGTAGAAGGGCATCACCGATGTATTTTTCATTCTGCAGTATCTTTTTCAGTGTTTCTGGTCTCCATTTTGATTTGCCGCCTGCCGCTGTAAGGATACCGTCAGTTTCTAGACCTCTTGCAATCTGTAAAAGACTGGCTCCTTCAAGGTACTCTCTGTAAATCCTTTTAACAACCTCAGCACCCTTTGGGTCAATGACTAGTTGCTTGTTTTCATCTTTAGTGTATCCTAAGAAACGCTTGTGGTTGACCTGAACTTCACCTTGCTGATAGCGATACTGAATACCCAGCTTGACATTCTGGCTTAAGGACTGGCTCTCTTGTTGGGCAAGGGATGCCATAATGGTCAGCATGATTTCGCCCTTGGAATCCATTGTGTTGATATTCTCTTTTTCAAAGAACACAGCGATGTTTTTATCCTTTAACTGACGGATGTATTTAAGGCAGTCCAACGTGTTTCTGGCAAATCGGCTGATGGACTTTGTAATGATCATATCAATATTTCCTGCCATACACTCATCAATCATGCGGTTAAATTCCTCACGCTTTTTTGTATTGGTGCCTGTGATACCGTCATCCGCAAAAATACCTGCTAGTTCCCAGTCTGTGTTCTTCTTTATATAATTTGTATAGTGTTCAATTTGAATCTCATAACTTGAAGCCTGCTCATCACTATCCGTTGAAACACGGCAGTAAGCAGCCACTCGGATTTTGGGTTTACTTTCATTGCTTTTATTAGTTCCAACCCTTTTGATTGCCGGAATCACTGTTACATTCCTACTCACTACCACTTGTTACACCTCACTTTCTATCAAACTGTAGGCATATTCTGCCTGCTGGTATGGGTCTTTATATTTTTGCACCAGAGGTTTTGCTCTGAACTTTACAGGATAATCCATCTCTGGCACATCTTTAGGTTCCCATATCCTTCCGAGTTTTTCTGCTCGTTTTCGTTTTTCTACTTTGGCTTTTTCGAATGTCTCCTCATCAATAATTGAAGGGTAGAATCCATCTCCAAGGTAGTGCTTATTCTGTAACATCTTTCCTGCAGTGGCATGGTAGCAGTCTATCCCAGCTTCTTTAGCAGCGCTCTTCAAAGAAAGTCCTGCCAATTACCCTGAAAATAATTCTCTTACTTTTTCTGCTGCTATATCATCTACAACAGCCTTTCCATCTTCAATTCTATATCCATAGGGTGTGTGACCCATCTAATTCACCAACCTTTCCTTCAATGTGATTCCACATTTTAATTCAAATCCGATTTCCTCTCGTGAAAAGACAATAATCCGCTCCATGAAACTTTCAAACAGCTCATCTTCATAAGCTGTGAGCATTTTGGACTTAGTGGCAAACTTAAGCAAACGGTCAACCTCGTCTACTTTTGCAAAATTGCCATTGACGGATCGAGTAAGTTGATCCTTTTCGGCAAGAAGCCTTTTTCTTTCTGCTTCCAGTGAATTCTTTTCTTTATTAAACAGAGCAGGTTCCAGATATCCTTTGGCCATTAAACCCGTCAGCATCTGACTCTGCTCCATGTTGTTTTCAATTTTAGTTTCCAACTCTTCAATTCTTCGAAAACTTTCCGTGTTGCTCTGATTACGCAACCCATCTAAAAGCGGTCTTAATATGAACTTCCGACCGAAAATCAGTTTATTCATCATCGTAACAAAAGCAGTCTTTATATCTTCATCTCGAATGAACTGCATAGAACATTCCGTTATATTGCTTATATGCTTACTGCAGCACCAAGCAATGTATTTTCTTGGACCGGATGAATGAACCCGTCTTTTAAAGGTACTGCCACATTCCGAGCAGATAATTTTACTAGAGAAAGCATATCGGTTTAAATATTTGCTATTGCGCTTTTCGATGCCTTTTTCCTTTGCCCTCTGATTGAGTACGGCATCTACAGCTTCAAAATCTTCATGGCTGATAATTGCCTCATGGTGGTTTTCTACTAGATACATATTTTTCTCACCATAATTGGTGTGCCTGTTAAAATGGCTGTCAGTATAAGTCTTTTGGCTTCTTCGCTGTTTAAAATGATGTACTAGTGTCTAAACTGGATTCTATAATAATAGAATTCAGGTGATTAAATATGTTAATAGAAATTAAGGATATAGAAACTGTCTTCCACATCCCAGAACCATGGTATATAGATAGCTGCCTTTTTAATGAAGAAAAGAAACAATTAGATGTCTTCGTTAGCATTCGTAAAGGAGCCGTTTTTAGTTGTTCCAATTGTGGTGCTGAATATCAGCCAGTATATGATATAGCCGACAATAACCGTACATGGAGGCATCTAAACTTTATGGAGTACCCATGTTATATTCATGCGGAATTACCACGTACAAATTGCCAAAAGTGTGGGAAAATCCATCGAGTTGATGTGCCTTGGGCTATTAAGCCTAGATCGAATTTTACTACACTGTTTGACGCTTGGATTATCCTGATGGCAAAAGATATGCCTATGAATGCAATTAGCCGATTGGTGGGAGAACATGATACCCAATTATGGCGTATCCTACACTATTATGTAGACCATGCCATCGAAGCGCAGGATTTATCTGATGTTACGATGATTAGTACAGACGAAACATCTTCCAAAAGAGGGCACAATTATATAACGATTTTCATGGATCCCCAAAAAAAGAATGTCATTCATGTCACAGAAAGGGAAGGATTCTAGCACATGGAAAGAGTGTAGGAAACATTTAGAATCCAAGGGCGGCAAAGCGGATAACGTCACGGAAGTTTGCATGGATATGTCTCCAGCCTTTATTAAAGGCGCTGGGGAAAACTTTCCGAGAGCCTCTATCACTTTTGATAAGTTCCATGTAATCAAAGCTGTAAATGAAGCTGTAGATAAGGTACGACGTAATGAACAAAAAAGTTGTGCTGATTTAAAAAACACAAGATACGTTTGGTTGAAAAACGAGAAAAACTTAACAAAATCGCAAAAAGAGACACTTGATCGACTAAAGGATTGTAATTTGGACACGGCTAAAGCTTATCGAATGCGAATCAGCTTTCAGGAAATTTTCCAGTATCCATCCGAAATCGCACCAATGGTGCTAAATGATTGGGTCCAATGGGGACTGAGATGTCGCCTAGATCCGATGGTTGAAGTCTCAAAAATGATTAAAGTCATTATGATGGGATTATTCAGTGGTTTACGTCAAAATTAAATAACGGCTTATTAGAAGGCATTAATAGCGTGTTCCAAGCCGCAAAGCGAAAAGTGTGTGGTTATCGCTCAGATAAAAATATCATTACCATGGTTTATTTACTCCATAGTAAATTGGATTTTGCATTAAAAGGATAAAAAAAGAATGAGTAACAGTTTGGAGCCATACATCGCTTCACAACTGAACCCATTCCCTTGTCCGTTTTAATCTTTTAAAAAAAGAAACTATAAGTTTATCTATAAAATCACTGTAATTGGCGAAGAGCCCCTTATTCCTCCACCCTTGACATCAAGACGACACACTCAACATGGCTTGAACCACCAAGCTTGATGTCTAGGCGTTTTTTATGGAATCTTACATCTACGGGAATATATCAACTTGCTAAGTACCTTATGAATCTAAAACTACAATCCCATACTGGAATCATTTATAGTCATGCCTATTCGTTTTCTGGTTTATTATATTCGTCAATGATTGAAATCGTTGTATTTGCCACTTTACTACCAAGTGAAGCATACAACTTCTTATCTCCAATGACATAAAATTCTTCTTTAGCCCTTGTAGAAGCAACATTCATCATATTAGGCTCGGTAACTGCCCATTTTGCAGCACCTTTACTATCGGTATCTGCACCGAGTACAAAATAAACAATCTTTGTCTCTTTACCTTGAAAAGTATGAACAGTACCTACATTTGTTGGTTTTCCTTTTTCTCGTTTTGTAAATCTAATATCGTCCAAAAATTTGGCAAGCTTGAACGCTACATTTCTAAATGGGGAGATAACATAAATTTCATCCTTTAGTTCTGGATTTTCTTGCAAACGTCCATTTATTAAATTTTTAAGTAATTCGGCTTGCTCCTTCACAAATTTATCATTCGCTTTTCCTGTTAAGTCATACCATTTCGATTTTCCATATGCCTCTTCTTCTTCCTTGCCTTGTACCATCAATCCATCATATGATATTTTATTTGAAATTGTAAACATTGGATAGTTCGAACGCCTATGTACCCAAAGTGGAATGCCTATCCACTCATTCTCATTCTTTCGGAATCCATATTGACTCGTATTATCCACAATTGTTTGAGTTGATGCATTAGCTGAAACATACTTTTCATCAACATTATAATTTCTCCCGATTAAATTCAAAATATTTGAATCTAACGTCAATACTGGTTTAATTTGTGAAGGATCTCCAACCACTGTTACTTTTTTACTTCTAAAAATCGCACCTACACTTGCCTGTGGTAGCGCTTGACCAGCTTCATCTATGAATAAATGACTAATTGAATTTTCATTAAGATTTTTAAACATTCTACCAAAACTAGCAAAAGTTGTACTTACAACAGGGATAGTAAAGTTCAGCCATTGCCAAGATTCTAATATTAATTGATAACCATTATCTTTTGAATTGTAATCCAACTGTCGACTCCAAATATTTCTAGCGGCTCTTAAATGTTTTTTATTTTCAAATAAAAATTGCTTTCTGACTTTTAGTGCTGATATAAAAAGCTTAGATTGCAAGATACGAAAGTTTTTATTAAACCAAGGATTAGACTTTTGAAGCTCTTCATACGATTGTGAAAAATCTAGTTCTTTAATATTGCTTTGAGATTTTGTTTTCTCCAATGACACTATATTTCGCTCTATATCTTGTAATACTTTTTGTTGTGCTGACAACCATCTATTAAAGGCATTATTAGCCTTTTTAATTTGTTCTTTATTAGCATCTATTTTGATAGCATTTCCTTTCATTGCATCATGTAAAGTATCTTTATTATTTAAGCATTCCCTTTTTTGTTCAGTAATACGATTCAAGGTGTCATTTGCATTGTTTAGCTTGTCGATATATTGATTAACTTTAGACCGATTAAAAATCTTTTGAAGCAATAATAAACCCGGTTTTTGTTCCTTAATAACATCAAAATTCCTTTCTGCCTGAGCTTGTTCATTATCTAATCTTTCCATTTTAACGGAAACATCCAACAAATCATTTTGTATTCTATTATTTTGCTCCTTCAACCTCTCTATTTCATTCGTTATTTCTGTTTCCAATGATAATAATTCTGTTCGTTTCTCACTTTCCTCTTGTTTAAAATCCCAACTTTGCTTTTTATATTGATTTTTCAAATCTAAAAGTGGCCTAATTTCTTCACTATATTTTTGGATTCTATCTCTTTCAACTCTTAATTCATTATACAATTGTATAAATTCTTCATAAATATTTGAATTAGGTTGATAATCATTTTCAAGATATTGTTCAATAAACTCTATTGTTAAAAGTAGTTTGTTAACGTTACTGGACGCGCCACCTTCTAACGAAAAAACTCCCCAGTTTCCTTTTTCCATCAATTCACTTTTTAGCTCTCGTTTATTAGAATAATCAACATCTAATTTCGAATTTGATATATCCCTAAAGTAATCTGCTTCTGCTAATAAATCCTGAAATTCGATACCGATATCTTTTTGTTTTGGCAATTCCATTACAATATTTTGAACTGCTCCATTATTAGAACTTGCAACAACGATATTCTTGTCTGAAATTAAATGTGGTAAAACTCCTAGTTTGGCATTTTCCCAATAAACTAAACTACCCTGGATACTTTTATCTGATAGTTGACATATAGCTAATGCTTGTTGAACAACTAAATCAGCAAAAATATCCTTCAACAGAGTCGTCTTTCCTGTTCCAGGTGGACCATTCACGCCACAAATGTTGTTATCTTCTTTCAAAGCTAAGTTAACCGCGGTTTGTTGCATAAGCGAAAGTGCATATTCGGGATTACTCGGAAAACGTCCTAACGGATAATTTTTTGGCTGTAAAATTTCCTTGAAAATGTCCGGGTTAAAATTCGATGAATCTTTTTTACTATCAAAGTTAAATCTTTCACCTGAATAACCATTAAAATAACGACTCAAATTCTCTGTTTTTATGTTCTTTGCTTTTTGTAAATCATCAATAAAAAATGAATGTAAATTCGCATCATCATACTCTAAGTTTTTAACAAATCCATAACGAAAATTTTCGAAAGTAGCGTTATATTTTTGGAAAAGTTCTGAAATTGTTGTATTAAAACCTTCATCATCAAATCTTCTACTCAGGTCTTCACGAAATTTGTTTTCTATTTCCATAAATTTCTTTGGAAGTTCACCGTTAGCCCGAACATATCCACTCATCGTAAGGAAAAATTTTTCTGCAATAAAATTTAATTCTTTATCAAAATACAAACAAAATGTAAATTTATCAGAATTGCTTGTCTCTTCGTCAGTTGCCAGAATATTATATTTTTTCCTTAGAATATCAATTATTTCTTGGAAGTTAAAAATGTTAAAATACAACACTATTCCCGATTTCTCAAAATCCTTCTCTGAACTTTTTTGTAGTTGCTCATTTAGAAACTCTAAAAAAAAATTAAACCACTCATTTGGCTTTGTAGGCAATGTTTTTAACTTTTTATCCTTTTTATCTATAGAACCTTCGGACAATTGCTCTATCGTGATCCAAGCATTTAAAATATTTTCTTTTTTATTCATGAATTTTTTCTCTTCCCCCACTTACAGCACATTATTTTATATATCAATTGTATTAACTTCTATATGTCTAGAAATTATCAGTCAATTCAAAGCAAAAGCAACGATAAAAGCTGTAATGTATCCCTTTGTCAAGATACAAAAATCATTTTTTTAAGATAAACCCTCCTTCCCGGATTAATCTTTTGTTGCCTGTTCAAGTGTGGAAAATCCCCCCGTTCACCACCCTTGACCTTGTTTGTGTCCGTGATAGCGCTTTTATGGCGGATGGCGGAAAAACAGCCTTTAGGGCTCCATCCACATCAAAGCGTATCACGGCCAATCACTTCTAATTTCCGCTGGCGGGGCCCCGACCCCATAGCCATCAAGCTAACGAAGCATTGCATCTACTTAGTTAGCGTTTTTTTATTTCTTTGATGATTTACTGATATAATAAAAAGGCCATACATAAATAAGCCTACTAAGGTTATGAATTCTTAGAATGTTCGATCCCTTGCTATTATGTAACAGTGGCAACGGTTTGTTCATACGCTATGTCCAAGATGTCAAAAACAGTCTGCCTTTGCTTCCTGCGACTTTTCCTTCCGTTTGTCCTGATGCATTGAAAGGTTCTTATATTACAACTAATCAGATTGATTATACATCTATCCTATCTCCACAACCCTACTGATGTTATCTAATCTATCTACTCAACCCTACATCATTTTTCGGTTCTTTTTCCATCCATGGATATGTTCCCGCAAACACATTTTGGCACTTTAGGTTGAGTGGACAAGATAGATGCAATCCAACAGACCCAGTAAATTCAAGGATTACACCCTTGACATCAAGACAACACACTCAACATGGCTTGAGTGTTGGCGGTTACAAACCCAAAAATGAGATGTAGTGGTGCATTTTATCTTTAAATTTTTCGCTAAAAATAATCAAGCTTTGATATAGGTCAATTTTTGTTTTACCCTATATCTGAAAGTTCAATATTTATATTAATAAGTTTTTTGTGTCCACCAATGCTTTAAATTTTGTTAGTTGCTTCATATCCCTTTGCGCATCATATATCTCTATATTCTTTTCTTTTTGTTCTTTCTCATCTTCAGATACGTCTTTTACTTGCCCTGTAACTTCCTTCTTTTGTAGGTCTTTCCTATCTTGTAAATCCTTTGCAAGTGAGTCGAGAAAATTCATATAAAGTAAATAACTTTCCTCTTTTATCATTACCATTTGCTCTATAGTATTTTTATTCTGTTTATTGATTGAAAATAAAATATCGTCTAGTATAATTTGAAGATAAAACACCATTTTCCAATAGACATCATCAAAAAATATAGCATTAACAGAGGCTTCATGAGCTAAAATATTTCTAATCCTATATGCTCTTAATAGGTCAGTTCTAATCCTATCCTCCAATTCCAAAATATATTCCTTTAGATGAAGGGTTGGGTGTTTCTTTTTCTCCTTTTTTACGGTTGTGAACGAGTTAATAAATAAAATATATCGTTGTTCCATTAAAAAATCTGAATACAATTCTAATACATCTCGTTCATATTTTTTTATATAATATAAAAAATATTCAAGTTTGATATTCCGATTTCTTCCAATTGAATTTGATCCATATTTATCTTCAATACCTTTTTTTATTATTTCATATTGTGTTTCATGTTTCTTTAATATCTTCAATACTTTAATGGCAATACTTTTCGCATAGAAGTGGGAAATATACGGAATAGCTTGTTTAATTACACTTTTGTTTTTATCCCTATTTTCATGAACAAATAGTAATTCCAACATGCTCCAAATAGCGACTAATGCAGTTTCTTTTGGAGAATCTTGTACAACACGAAGCCAACCCATCAACCGATTTAAAGTTTTATATTCATCTTCGTTATCAGAAAACAAAATCTGGAGGTATTCTGAGTTTCTAGCAATTTTTATTCCTAGTTCCTCCCCATCAGATTTTAGTGAAGCATTACTGGATCTTTTATCTAAAAGAACTACATCTTTCTTAATGGAAGGAATATAGTTTTTCAATTTACTGTCCAAATTTATTAGCGTTAGTCTAGATAATAGATGTTTCCTCGTTTTATGGATTGCAGCTTCTTCATCCATGGCTTCTAATTCAATTAAGGCAATTTGAAGGTTCATATCACTTGTAAAAAATTCATCTATTTCTCCAGAAAAGGTTCCTGTTAATTCTTCCTCCAATATTGTTCTCGCATCATTGTGATCTTGAAAAAATCTTACCTTACCATTCAATTTATATAGGGCTTGATACTGATTCGGAACATTTACTTTTAAAAAACACAAAAATGCCCTTTGGTTTTTTTTACCTAATTCCAGCCCCAATCTGTCCATTTTAGCTATTAATGAATCCTCATTTTCATCATAAACGAAAACCCCCGCTCCCCATCTGTATAAATAAGCCTTTGAATTTCCTTCAAATAACAATTCACTTAAAAATATTGCTAAATTTGCATCAATATCTGAAAATGAATAATAATCACTAGACAACTTTTCTTTAAAGAAGTTAGAGTAATACTCAATAATATTAAGTGATTCTAATTTATTTAAAAATGCTTTGGTAAAAGCTTTAACATTATCAATATCTCTGTAAATTTTGTTGTCCAACTCGTTAAAGCCTTCTTCATTTACTTTCGTTGTCGATATAATTGTGGAAAAACTTGATATCTTGTTGATAATAAAATCATAGTCCTCTGAAAAGTTTTCATATAATATTTTGTCATTCTTTAATGATACAATTAATTCCTTCGCTAAATTATTTATATTATAAAGATTTAGCACACCTGATTTGAATAAACCAATAACATCAATAAATTCTCTGAGTAATGCCCTTGAACATGGATTGAGCAATTTTCTAAAGTGTAAATGACCGTCCTCTAGTAGTTCACTCCATCTTAGAATAAAATATTGCTCATGTGGTTTTAGTGCCACCTTATAGTTTTCATTAATTCTTTTTACATCATACATATACAACCATCCTTATTATTAGAAAACTTTTTACCTGTTCTTGCATATATTATTTTAGATATGTTAATATTATATCAGAGGTTAATTAGTACAAGAGCATAAATTTATTTATATTGTTAGTGACAGGGTTTGAGATGACCACGAGACTTTAAAGGGGAGTGGTGCAGATCTTACCCTTTTTAATTTAACGATACTCATCCCCACCACCCCAAATCGCACGACCACCGATGTGACCAGTTTGGGCATCGACAAACTGTCCAGCATTATCTAAAGCAATTTTGAAAGCAGACTGAACGCTTTCCACAACTTCTTCTAACCATTCACCAGCCCCCTCCCACTTCCTACCTACAGCTTTTCCAGCTATTTTAACAGTTCCACCAATCTGACCTCCACCAACGGTTCCGATTCCTTTTCCAACTGAACGAAAAGCACCAATTTCCAATCCCCCCTAACTTAAAAATAGATTTATTACCACATATCCTATTGAAGCAAACAATTAGTTGATATTTTTCAAAAAACTTTTTAAAAATAAATTTAAATGGTAAAAAAACAGGACTTGTTAGCATCATTAAGTCCTATCTATCTATTTATTGGCCTATATCCCTTTATCCTAGAAAAAACGCTTCTCAATCTGCATCACTTTTTAAAATCTTCGCATCATCTAACCCATAATTCAACAGCTAAATCGATGGAAGTAGCTGCCAATACGGGTGAATTCATGGAAACATCAAACGCTGCATCTATGAGAGACATATAACGCGCATATGTGGCGTTGATTTTAGATATGATATCAAAGTAAGCTGATTCTACTTTTGCTAAAGCAGAATCCGTATAAGTGTCCAAGAGTGATGCTAGACTAAAAAGTAGACACAGATTGTTATAATAAATATATCAACTATAATGGGGTGTGTCTGTATCGGTATGGCAAAAGGTAGACGATTTGAAGAAGCATTTAAAATTGAAACCTAAAAGTATATCAGTGAGAACATTGCGTAAGTACTCTATTTCGGACGTGCTTAATAGAATATTTGCCCAAACAAAGACTAACCTTCAGTACTTCTCTGCTTGCAGCTAGATGGGGCTGTTTTACAGAAGATGGTGTGGTAGTTTATCATCACTATCAATATTACGCCTTGCTCTTACCCTATAATAATCGGGCTTATATTCATCTTCCGCAAAACTTGAAATCCACCTTTTTTCCTTCATTATCTTTAAAATTAAGGTGTTGTCGTCATCAATTTTAATAGAGGGCCATTTCCCATTAAAGACTGTTAGCAAATTGCTCATTTTTAGTGAGGTAAAGCACTCAATGGCTTGCTCTCGCGTCAAGTCCCTTAAATTCCCGGCGAGTAATCCTCTCTTATTTAAGGTTTCGGCAGATTGTAGCAACGCAATAAGTAGGCTGTAAGGTGTTTTTATGCCACCATTAACAATCTGCTCTATCTCCTCAACACATAAAGCGAGTACAATTGCTTTTATTTCAGAGGACTCTGTTTCATAATTAGAGATAAGTAAAGATAAATCCTCTCCATGGTAGTTATTTTCAAGAATATATTTTTTGACTACATCCGAAACGCTTTTACCCGCAATAGAGATAGGTTCATTAGTGAATCGAAGTAACCTCAGTAGGTTTTCATCGGCAACCTTCTTTTTCAGTAAATGCTTTAGTTCAAAAAGGTCAAAGTTTGAGTTTTCTTCACTAATAACATTTTGAGAGTACTCGTCGATATTTTCAAAGATAAAGTGCATTTTGCAATTCGAGTAGTTCTCTCTTATAAAGGTTAGGTTAAAGGTATTCATCTTTATGATTTTCAAATTAATGAGAATTCTTACTTTATCATCTTTAATATCTTCAAACGAAAATTGAGGATAGCTTATGCCAGATGTTGATAAAAGACTTGTATACTTTTCGTTATCTAAAGCATTATTAGTAATTAAACTTTTATAGAAAGCTATCGCCTGTTCTTTTCCATGATTATTCACAACATCAGTATAAGACAATCCTTTATCAAGTTCGGATTCATTAGTGAAATCAGTAAGAATGTCATCAAAACCATTTCCTGAATCAAAATAGTAACTAAGAATATTAGCTATTGAGCAAGGAATACGGTATTGGGAGAGTAGTAAAGACCAAAGTCCAGAATCATTAATTGATTCTAGTTGTTCAATTTCTGTAGTAAGAGCATTAATGTAGCGTTCTTTATATGTTTGTTCTACATCCGTATGGTTAAGAATGGCGATGGCATTTACTTCATCATCACTGATACTGCCGTCACATATATCAAAAACAAAGCTTATATAAGAATCCATATTTTCCTCAACGTAAGCCACTAACGGTTCATCCGGTCTTGTCAATATTAGTGAATAATTTTTATGATAAAAGTCCTCGTTTTTAACAATTTGATAGACATTCTCCAGGATCATAAAAATTGTAGACTTGTTAATCTTGTAAAGATTATTAGAATAGACTGCGTTGAAAAGTTCTTTATTACACACCTTATAGTCAATTCCCTCAAAACAAACCTTCAGGAAATCTAAGGCTTCAACGACAAGAGAGACTTTTGGTTCAGCAATTGAAATAAAACTTGAACATGTGGATATATGTTTTGTTATGATACCATCAATATTCATTCTCTCTAAATCTTTGTGGGGAGAATAATAAAATGTATCAATAAGATACTTGTTTTTATCTTCTGCTGAAATAGTATCTGTCTGCGAAATTGTTTGCCATATTTCAGGCCATACATTATTGACATCATGAAGTAGTTGTCGTTTTTCCCTGCCCGACTGCCAAAACTCCAAAGCAAAGTCTACTCTGCGGTTATCCCGTAACTGCTTGAGGAATGGTGATAAGTTTTCATGCTGGGTTTTAAGCAAGAAAGCAAAAAGGTCAAAATTAAGTACTTCTGGTTGTGAATAATAACGTGGACTTATTTTGCTAGCAACCAATGCAGCATCTTTTAAAGCATATGTAAAAGGTTTAGCTTCAACATCAAAAACGCTGCGGACAAATATTTGGTCGATTCTTGAGATGCTTTGCTCGTAGAAATAAGACATATAATCTGGATAGTTTTCATCAATATGTTTATTCCTGACTAAGTATTTAATTAATGGAAAGTAGAGGCTTCCCTTTATATCCTCATACTTATAGATGTTATTAATCTCGTCAGTATATGTTGACGCAAAGACTTTTGCAGCCATTTCCTGACTAATTTGTATAATTTCACTGAGAGTTGCACTTTCCAACTCCTTTTTTCTATTATTTAACTTATACAACTGATTAGTAAGAGTGCTATTAATTTGCGAAGCTTTATTTTCAATAGCTTTTCTTCTTTCTAAATACTCTGAATTTGTCTGCATTTTGTCAAAAATAGGTTTAACATCAGATCGATGCCTACTATAATTATTGCTCCAACGATAAACTTCGTTTGGACGAGTTCTCATTTCTCTAACAAAATCACTATTACTTGGAAATGAATCTGCACCCCTTCCAGAAACATCGTATATATATCCGCTTTCTTCGAAGAAAATTAAATCCAGTTCATCTATAGACTTTAAATGTTCTTTTTCTGCCTTTTGAAGAAGATCATTTATTTCAACAATTCGTTTTTCAATACTGTCTATTTCCGCATGGATGAATAGGTCTTTATTTCTAAAGAGGCAAAAAACATACCCCTTACCAAGTTGCAATTCGGAAAAATCTCGAGGAAAAAGGTTTTTATATGCTATCATTGCTAACAGTTTATTACAGCTGAGCTCTGTTAACTGAATACGGTCATAATAAACTCTATACTCATTATAAATGTTTTTTAGCAATCGCATATCGTCTATATACATTGATATTTCTTGTAAGAAGCTACTGTCAAAGCTTTCAAGAATACCTCCATCATTGAAGTATTCAATGAATTTATCATATGAGTTTGCTCCAACAATAACAGGAACTACGGGTATGATAAAATCAAAGAATTTTGTTCTATCTTTTGATTTAAAAATATCGTCTCGAAGCAAATAAAAAAACCGGAACACTTTTTCTTCGTGATTATTTGGGCTATTATTGAGCAGATAATTAATCTCTCTTAATTTTTCAAAAATCTGGTTGGAATTATATCTGTCCATGTCTTCAAAAACAATTGCATCAGCTTTTGTATTCCGAAATAGATATAGAACTTCATTTAGGTGCTTGTTAAAAAAAGAATCCTCGTCCTTCTCAAATATCTCTATTTCATTTCCTTGAACGCTTAACCTTCTTAGAAGATTTTTATTGTGCTGAAGTTTTAATATGCCAAGCAAACCCCAAAATGTGACAGTCCCACAAATCAATAGGGTACCGATCACAAACAAGTCAGTGGTTGTTGGATAAAATAAAAACTTGAGCCAGCTTGGTGTCATTCCATTAACAAAGGATAGCCAAGTATTCCTATTTAGTAAAAAGATTATCAGCGCCACGAACATCGTAAAAATTGCCGTCATTGCTTGCATCGACCTTTTAGAAAATGGGCGTTTGATTTTGAAATGAGTTTGAGGTATTTTTTTTTCATCAATTTGATGTATAAGTTGATTAAGGATTTTCCCCTCAATCTCAACGGTTTTTGTGTTAGCCTCAAAACTTTGATTATTTTCTTTTGAATCATCCTCTGAATCAATTGTAGATAGTGTTGCGGTTTCAAAGTGAGCAAGTGAAATATGTATAAATGTTTTATCTTTGTTGGCAGCCTTGTATGTTTCTAGCATACTACTTTTTCCAGAACTATAAGGTCCAGTAATAGCAATATTCTTAATATCATCATCAGAAAAAACATAGTCTAAAGCATCGGCATACACATTTAATTCTGCATCTTTAGTGGGAGTAAGCTTATGAAATTTGCATTTAGTTGTACCCATGTAATTGTAACCCCCCTTATAAAGAATAAAACACTGTATTGCTTTTGTGTTTATCGGAATTGTACCTCGTAATCATTTAACGCGATAAACAACAGAAATAATGACATCCAAGTTGTAGTAGTCAACTTGATATGTTTTACAGTCAGTAGCAATTGTTGCAAAATTTGCAAAAATTTGCAACAACTGAATTTCTTATCAGTTCACCTTCTTTGAATATATTTTTAATGTGATGAGAAATGGTAGACTTATCACACTGAAATAACTCTGCCATTTGATCAATAGAAAGCCAAAACGGTATTGCTGTATAAAGTAGTATCTGTTTTTGTCAAACCACCTTCGGTTTGATACATCAAAATTTCAGAGTTCATATACACACCTCGCACTTATTTTCTTTAATTATACATGTTTCATCAAAATATTCCCCTTTTTCCCAAAAAAAGAAGCTAAGTTCTAGTACTATTTTATTAGCCTAGACTTAGCCTCTAATTTTATGTTTTTTTCTTAAAATTCATTATTTCATCTATAAAATGCTCCAAAAAACGTGGTCAAAGAATGTTCTTTTTGCCCGATTATTATTCATTTTCCAGTAAATCTAGTGGTCATAACTTGCATAGATGCTCTTTATCACAGCAAAATTACAATTTCGCTGTTACTCAACCTACATTTTTTTCTGTTCCTTCGTCAATATAGTCCTTATGTTCAGTAAAAATAAAGTCCTGCCATCCAACACCCCTCCACCCCGCATTCCTTCCCCACCTAATTTATTCCAATTAAAATAGAGTCCTGCACAAATCACTCAATTTCCCGATTTTCTTCTGCTTTTTTCCCTGCGTTTACCCACACGTTTTCCACAGGAGTATCAGAACTTTGTTTTGATTATGCTATAGGTTTGTTATGGAGTCAGGACATTATTTTGGGTTTACACCTTATGATATAGCAATGCGCAACATTCTATAGGGCTTGAGTGTTGTTGGCAGACATTTTGAATGTAGTAATGTTTACCTCATACTAGCTTTTTAAATACTACATCAAAATCCATGGTCCTTTTTAAAGTATTATAAACAGGTGAATGATTCAATGCACTGTTGCAAAAATCAGAAAAATCATCATCCTCAAGATCAGCATATAAATAAACCGTTACGGTCATTTTGTTGATAAACGGTTCTTCATCATAGCCTCTTACACCGAGCAAGGCTAAGGGGTTCTCTAATGAAAGGGTTAATACGCCTTCAATCTCTTCAATAATAGAATCCCTTTTTTTTGACTGCTCCAAGAGTGCCAATATAATGCTGCTTAAAACTGATCCTGCAAAGTATTCAAGACTGCTTATTTGTTCATATTCGGAGTCAAAGCTGATTTGCTTTTCTACCTCATAGCTATTTTTATTTGTAAATATTTTAACAGATGAGAGGTCATTGGAAGTGCCCCTAAAGGTCATATCAAAAAACCTAGACTCATGTAACACGCTTACTCCATCTTTCGGCTGCTTATTCATATTTACTCCTTAGCATGGAAGCCGCTTCTGTTAATGTGCGTATTTTTCTCGAAATATTTTCATATATATTCACCGGACTATTTGCAAAGGTTGCAAAACCACAGTCTGGATTTAGCCATATTCTTTCTTTTGGAAGATATTTAGTTGCCTCTTCGGTTCTTGACACGATTGAGTCCACTGTTTCGATTTCTTCTGTACGTGGATTGATTACTCCCAAACCAAGTGCTGTATTCTCGCTGATTCTTGTATCAGCCAATAAAGAACTTAGCTCTCCTGCTCTTGGAGTTGAGAATTCAAGGGTTAAAAGATCTGGATTCACCTCTGCAAATAGTTCAAGTAGAGGCGTATATGGGCCTGTCAATAATATCTTCTCGTTCTTGCTCCAGTTACCTCTACATACATGAAGAGATGAAACCGTACTTTTTCTACCTAAATACTCCATAATCTTCCGAATCAAGGAACTGGCAAATTCAAGCTCTTCTTTAGGGTCTTTTCTCTCAGACAGGGCAGCACACATAAATGACCTTGTCTTTCCTTCTGTGAAAACAACCTCGGTCAGAACCGGTTCATCAAATTGAATGACATCAACTCCAATATCAATAAGATTATCTATTTCTTCCTTCATAATCTTAATAACATCTTCTCCCAGTTCTTCCTTGCTTCCATAAACCTTTCCGGAAAGATTAGGAAGCCACATCGATCTAGTAAGGAGATAGGGACCTGGCATTGTTATTTTAACGGGTTTATCAGTGAACTTCTTTACAGTCTTAAGCTCATTTGCCACAATATCGCTATTGTATTCCAGCTTATCGACACAAATCGCATTTTTAATACTGACTGCCGGAACATCAAGTGTGGTCAAAATATTTTCAAAAGCTTTTTTATCATCAATATAATCGAGCATTTCACTCATGCTCATCATTTCAACTCCGCTAATTTTATCGGAAACAAAGGACACATAATTATCCCGTCCAATCTCTCCACTTGTGATGACATCAATCCCCAAATTCTCTTGCAATTTTACAACTTTTTCTGTTTCCAACTCAATCAGCTTATTGAAGTCGTTCTGTTCAATTGTGCCCTTTCTGATCATTCTGAGAGCCTTTAGAACTTCCTTTGATCTTGGCATACTTCCCATCAAGGAAGTTGGAAATAATGGTAAGTTTCCACTCATATATCTCATCTCCCAATGTTCTTATTAAATAGTGAAAAGAGAAGCAGCGGAAAGAACCACACCTCTCTTTTCATTTACTGCTGAATTTACTTATCAAAGAATTTTAGATAGTCATTTGCTTCACGTAATTGTGAAAATCCTGTGATTCTGCCTTCTACCCACTTCTTCAAGCCTTCCATATCCATCATCTTCTTATGATCTTCATTGTTGTAGTCCATTTTATTAAGAACTTTATCCCATTCTATGAATCTTTCAGTTGAAAAATCAGGATGAGCTACGAAAATACAATGGTCAAAGAAATCGGTTGTATCAATACAAACCAATTGATTTTCGTCAACAGTGCCATCCTTCTTCCATGCTTCCCAGTTTAAATCAAGAGTTACAGAGGCATCTACAGTTCCTGCCATCAATGCTTTCATAGCATCCAACTCTCCCCCTACATGGTCTCCATGAAGACCAACGCCAACATTGAACAATACCTCAGTATAGTCCTCTCTATACTCTAATCCATTTTTACGTAAATGGTTGATTGGGATTAATCTTGCTTGTGGTGAGTCTATCGCTCCAAAACCAATCGTCTTACCTTTTAGATCATTAAGGCTTGTTATTCCACTATCTTTTCTGACAATGAAGCAAGTCTTTCTGTCTCGATCTGTATCTCTCATAGAAGCCATCTGGCATTTTCCATCTGTTCTTAAATAAGTGTCCAACCATGCTAAAGGGGAATTCCAGGCAATATCAATTTCCTTGTTCATTAATCCGTCAACCTGTCCTTCATAGTCCTTATAGAAGACACATTCTATTTCAAGCCCTTCGTTTTTGAAAAAATCAGCGATAATCCCCCAGATAACGGTTACCTTCGGATCATAAATAACTGCGCCTACTTTTATTTTATCGTTATTCAATGAACTCACTCCTTACTAGATTTATGGAATCATTTGACCTGTTAATGTTTTTCCAAGCCAAACAGTTAGTACGTCGGTGCTTGGAGCCATAACTTGCCCAGCATAGGAATCTCTCAGAAGTCTTTCAATAGGCAAGGCCTTATTATAGGCTTTTCCACCTCCGACCCTCATTGCAATTCTTCCGCATTCGATTGCTGTTTCTGAAGCAAAGACCCTCGCCGCCAAAATTTTCGCAAGCGCATCAGATTCTCCGTTCGCACCTGCATTCGCAGCTTCTACGGTCATCGCCCTTGCTGCAGCCGCATTTTTATAAATCTGTCCAATATGTATCTGTACCGTTTCAATATTTGAAAGTGTACTTCCATCTGGATATTTCCTTTCTGTAGCATAGTTGCTAATGACATTAAACATATGCATGGCAGTACCGCTGTAGACGGCAGCTAATCCTGAGATGAAGAATGGGGCTACGACGTTGAATACTTGCTCTTGGCCTGAACCCTCTGGACCAATGCGGTAAGATGAGTCTAATGTAACATTGTCAATGTTCATTGGACATGACGAATTGCCTCTCATACCAAGACCATTCCAGTTTGACATTTCAAATGTTAAGCCTTTTGAATCCAAAGGAAATACCCAGTTATTGATCTTTCCTTCTTCAACAGATGGTGCAAGGACAAGATAGTAGGACGCATGCGTGGCGGATGTTACCATGCTTTTTCTACCATTGAAGGTTGAGTTTTCTCCGTTAACCTCAACATTTACCTCCGGTTTATAGAAATGTGTTCCTGTCCCGATTTCGCTATAGGCTAACGCCATAAATTTCCCATTTTCTACGATATCTATATAAATCTTCTTCTTAAGCTCATCGCTTCCATAAGTATTTATACACATTAACGCAACATTATGCATCATATAGCAAAGTGCAGTAGTGGAGCAGGTCTCAGCAAATGCCAAACACGCCTTAGTATGCTCAACAAGTCCTTTGCCACATCCACCAAATTCTTCAGGTACAAGCAGTTTTAAAAATCCATTTTCCCCCAGTTTTTGGAACGATTCTTCTGGAAATCTCGACTCCTTATCCGTTAGCTCAGTGTAAGGCAGTATGTAAGACTTAGCAAAATCCTTGCCTTCTTGATAAATATTGTTCATATCTTTTCTCCTTACTTTAACTATTTCTTATTTAAAATAACTTAACATTAAAGTTTTATAAGTTTTATATATAATCATTATAAGTTATTTTTATTTGAAAATAGCATACATGGCCGAAATACTCAAGAATTGTGAATCTAAATTTAGTAATTTAATAGATATTCATTGAAATATAAAAAAGCAGATCATCCATTATTGGAAATCTGCTTCTTCTTTCTATGAAGTTATATTAAAGCACTTAAAGGAAATTTCATTTTATCACTCAAGCTGAAATGAGGCGTTAATTTAAATTAGAAATTTTTATTTTTGGACTACAATTTCGGTTTGAATACTATTTTTGCAACAGACTCGCAATGGCTTGAATGGTGATGGCAGACATATTGATGTAGTGGTGTTTACCTTCAACATCATTCTCTTTCACTTGAAACCGTAATACCGTTTTAAGCTTGCTTGACTCTGTCTTACGGGGATCTGAAAGGTATATTTCTCGATGCTTTTAAGAGATTCTCTTATATTACCTTCACCTTCTTATTAATTTAAAGAAATGTAGGCATCGCAATTAAATAGCCCCTTTTAAAATCATTCATCACATTAAGCCAATCTTCTTGTACCATACCACCATGAATTTTATCACAGTCATAATCTAAATCCATTAACTGCTCACACACAATATCTACTCGATCTTTTGTTCTACAAAAAATTATGCAGCTATCTGGATTTCAACAATGGTTACCTAATACACGACCCAGAGTACCTACGACTACATGCATTTTTTGATTTAATTCCGTTTTTTGGATTGCGTATGCAACAGTTTTACCACTTCCGGTTTGTGATTTCACAACAAGATCGTTTTTCCGTAACGCAAGAGGTAAAACCATACTCTGAACTTCAGTTGGAGAATCGTATTCTAAGCAATCCAGTGCGTTTATTATTTCATCACTTAACCTATAATCTTTAAAACATTTTTTAGAAATAACTAGGCCTCGACTCCTATACCGTCATTTTCCAGTTTGATAAAGCCAACCAGTTTTCTTTTTCCTTATAGTCAGGTATTATTTTCCCAACAAGCCTCCAGTTAAATGTTAAATGGCGTTTTGAATCACATGTCCCCCATGTAGTTTTACTATCCGTAATACGGATTGAACCTGGTTTGGTTTTGAAATTGCTTTGAAAAGCGGATATGCTCTTCTCCACTAATGACTTACACTGCTGGGAATAAAATCGTTTTAATGCTAGTTTAATTTTTTCATCGTCAATCTGCTTCACATATATACGCAGCTTTCCACCTTCAAACACAACATGGTCTTGTGAAATATTTATATCTTGGAAGACCATTATGGGAAAGGTATTACCTAAATATAGAAAGCTCTCATCATTCTTATAGGACTTTTCCTGTGGCCCATTCAGTCTATCCTTCATTTCATTTACCTTTTGCTGAATAAGATCCCATTTATCCTCTAATACCTGAAGCACTCTTTCATCAGAGGTCTTCTTTGGTGCATGAACTTCAATATTCCCATAGCCATCTATTGAAATCCCTACGGATTTTCTATTTTTGTACTTTATCTCAAAACGTATAGTCGTACCAGAGTAAGTATGTATCATGTCATCACCTGTATATCTTTAATGCCATTATCCCCTATATTTGACAGCAAGTCCTTTTAAGAATTTTCTAGCGAATTTATCCCCGCACTCTTTATAATTCTTATGACCTTCCTTCCTTAATAAGGCACCAAGTTCCCCTTTTGTTACCGCTATTCCAGCTTGTTCAAATATATCAAGCATATCCTCACTTGTTAATGCCAGTGCTATTTTGACTTTCTTTAAAAGGAGATTATTAACATTTGCACCCTTCTTTAAGGACGGTTCAGGTGTATCAGGCTGACCTGGTTTAGGCTCTTGTTTCCCTCTTTTGTAAATAATAAGGCCGTTTAAAAATGAATCTAACATACTGTTATTACATTTTATTTGATTACCACTCTCTTCTTCATCCTCATCAAACTTTGTAAGTATCAATATCACATCTGGTACTGATACCTCCACTCCGCCAAGTTTAAATATCTCTGCCATTTCTTTATTTTTTATTTCTAACGCATATCTCAACCGAATTAATATATCGTTATTATCCATCATTTGGTCTCCTTTTTTATCTTCTTCCTCATCATTATTGAAAAATTTTTAAATCCTTAATGATTTATTAACTGTAACTTCGCGACATTTTCAACGTGGCTTGAGTGGTAATGGCAAATAAATTGGTGTAGTTGTGTTTACCTTTCTGCCTGATTGTATACCAATTTATGTCCTTCAAATATATTTTATGGATACCTTATTAACATAGTCAATGGATTTGAGAATTCTTGTTGTGCTATACCACTTCGTGGTTTATCAAGTTCTTGCCCATTAAGTGCTTTGCAAATCTTGTTATTATATCGAGAAACATAACGTAGTGCAGCCAAAGAAAGTAGAGATTGGATTTCAGTTGGAGTAAGCCACATATATTCATGTAATTCTTTTGCTATTTGCTCAATTGTTTTTGCTCCAGATTTTTACCCTATCATATCTATCATATCTTCTACAGCTTGCTGTTTTTTATCTTGCCTAGAATCATTTGCCTCATAAGAAGAAACAACCCAATAAAAGCCGTTATAAAATCTTTGAACTATAATAAAGCAATCAGTATATCTGTATTGAAACTCAGTTCTATCACTATTCCAGATTGGCTTCCCAGACTCATCACGTTGAACTAATTCGTTCTTTCCCATCCATACTAAATATGGGTGTTTATTAATATAAAGAGCATATCCATTTTTACTTGAGAACTCATATTCCAAAAATGAGATATCATCATTTGAGAATGTTATTGGCTTTTGTCGAAAATATTCATGTGCTTGTATTTTATCATATGGGGAATCTTCATCAGCATAAATAGA
>DUSF01000023.1 GCA_012842745.1 Bacillus sp. (in: firmicutes)
ATATGGAATAAAATTCAAATAGTTGGATTTTAAACCGGTAAATTGTTCCCCTTTGCCAAAGGTTCAAGAAATTTAGGCGATTCATCGTTGAACTTATTTAAGTTTTGTGAGCTATGAATATTTCAGGATAAAGCCTTACTCTGCAAATTCCCAAGCTGGATTCCAAACTACTTCCCACAAATGTCCGTCAGGGTCTTGGAAGTATCCAGAGTATCCTCCCCAAAAGGTATCGTGTGCTGGAACTGTAATAACTGCACCAGCCTTCCTTACCTGTTCCATTACCGTATCGACCTCTTCTTTACTCCCAACATTATGACCAATCGTAAATTCAGTTGGACTTATTGGTGTCTGATTTAAGCTTGTGTCATGAGCTATATCTTTACGTTTCCAAATTGCGAGTTTTAAGCCTGATTGTAAATCGAAAAATGCAACAGCACCATGCTCAAATTCTTGACCTACTATTCCTTTTGTTGGTAGTCCAAGGCCATCCTTGTAAAATTTCAAAGACCTTTCCAAGTCATCTACACCTAATGTTATAACTGAAATTCGTGGTTTCATCTAATGCCTCCTAAAAAATTTATTCTGTACATTTTAATATATCGGGGCTAACAAATCGATTATTTATTGTACTAACTAATCTTTTAATACAAAAAAAACATTCTTGTTATCAAGAAACGCTACCCAATAGTTGAATAATGTAAAGTTATTCTTTAACCCTAAGAAACCTTCCTTATTGAAGTATCGCTTTTTAAATGTTTAAGTTCAATTTTCACGTTTTTGTATTTCTTAATAAGAAAAAAACGACCATCATAATGAAAAATCCCACTGGTTTGTTGAAATAGTTTTTAAAGGTAGAATTATTTAGTTTTCTATTTAGTACCTGGAGCTGGATGATCAACACCTTTAATATGGTGTCGATGTCCATCGTCTTCAGTTGTATAAAAATCATAATAATGGACGTGCATTCCATTTCCAACTGAGATGGCGGGTCCCGAATAAGCTTTATAATAGTGGGTATGTCCGTTTTCGAAGAGAACATATCCTTCAGTATAATGAATGTGGCTACCATCCTGAGTTTGAATTGCAGGAGATGTAACATCTAAACACTGATGAACATGCCCTGCTTCTACCGAAGTATAATCCACTGAACCATGATTATGGTGCGGAACTATGCCTTTAACAAAAGCATCTTTTCCTATCTTTGCCATACCCCTACCCCTTCTTTAGATGTCTTTGTTTCCATATCAAAGGATATTTATTAAATGATCAAAATATGTCCTTGAAACAGATGATAAAAAAACTTCTTTTCTAGTGTTAGAAGCAGTAGAAAATAATAATCAGTATATTTAGAAATGATGCTACTATTTTTCCGGGATTTTCAAATTTTGATAAGGTGAAAATTTGTGTATGAACAAGCTGGTAAAAGAGCCTAATATAGCACTTCCTATAATGTCTGAAGGGTAATGATGCCCTACCCAAATGCGAGACAATCCTGTAAGGAAAGATACTCCCAGTATTATAGATCCGAGAACACGTTGATAAAAAAAGAAAGTAGTTGAAATAGCAAATACAAGTAAAGTATGTTTACTTGGAAATGAAGAATCTTTTTTTGATGGAAGAAGGATTCCTACACGTCTTCTTATAAATGGTCGTGGCTTAAAATAAAAAAACTTTATTAAAATATTAATTATTAAGGTAATACATGCTGAAATTACGGCATCAATTACAGTTTTCTTATAAGTTCTCTTTTTAAACCACATAATTATCAGAATAAAGATATATAAATAACGAATCTTGTTTGAAATTAGTACCATAAGTTTATCTAATAATGAAGAACGGCCTGACATTCGATTTATTGCCCAAAACACTTTTTCATCCACAAAAATTCACCTCTGCATTTTTATAGCTTAGATTTATTCATAATTTTGATGTAGTGGTTTTAAAATGAGTGGTTTTTTCCACTTTTAATTATTTGATTCAAGGATGTTTTTAACATACCTTTGCTTTCCTTTGACATTGAAAATCCATCTCCACTTAATATACTTTTCAATTAATGAAGGATCTATGCGGTTGAAAGTGTAATATTCCAACTAAAATAAAAATCCCTTCCTCTCTTTAAAGGAATAGATGTATATTTTATGGAATAATTGGAAGATTAAAAACGGTGGTTTATATTAAAGTTTGATTTGAGGGTTGTTATGAACTACATTTGGGAATCAATAGCAATTTTATTAACGGGTTTTTTTTTAGTACGCGTTGCAGGTAAAAAAACAGTAGCCGAAATGTCGGGATTGGAAATTATAACACTTTTAGCAATTGCTTCAACAATAAGTCATGCTATTTCAGAGAAGGGCTTAATAAAAACAATAATTGTCTTATGTACTTTTGTAGCATTTCTTGTACTTATTCAATTTTTAACAATTAAATATAGAATTATAAAAAAAATATTTATTGGGAAGGAAACACCAGTTATTCAGAATGGAAAAATCATTTCCAATAATCTTAAAAAATTACGCCTATCAGTTGATGAGTTAGAAGCAAGATTGCGAGAAAACGGAATTACTTCTATAAACGATGTTAAAAATGCTTCTATTGAGATTACCGGTCAGTTAGGATATGAGCTAATGCAGCATGCTAAGCCAGTAACAATAGGTGATTTAGAAAAAATTTTGGATCAGACAATACCAAAAATACTCCAACAATTAACCGCGAACGAAAGTAAACAATCAACTAAATGATGATGTGGTAAAATTAATGACAATAGCACGTTTAAGTAAGGGACGCGGGACCAGAAACTGTGTCCCATTAACAATTATGGCGAACAACAATAATTTTTTCTTAACCGGTTTTATTTTGAACTGGAATCTTTGCCATAAGATGATTGTCTTTTACTTCGTATTTAATAATATTACCAAAAACTAAATCCTCAAATTGATCTTTCAGTTGAATTACAAAATGAGGTACATCAACAATATAAACCTTGTCACTTCACAATTTATCACCCCAAACGAACACGATTTACCGCACACGATTTTTGCTAATCAAATCGTGTGCGGGGTAAACAAAAAAAGAGCTTAGGATATGCTCCTAAACTCTTGTTCCTATTGCTTTTTCCGTAAGCGTCAAACTATCCCCACATGGTTTGGCGCTTTTTTATATGCGATAATCTTCTAAAGATCAAATTTTGCGGAGGTTTTGCGATGAATAAATCTGAACTAAGAATTGAATGGGAACAAAGGAT
>DUSF01000024.1 GCA_012842745.1 Bacillus sp. (in: firmicutes)
AATATACTTTAATTATAACACTGTACGGATTAGTACGCCATTATTTATATGCGAAATTTGACAAAAAAATATAAGCCTACGTTGGCTTACAGTCACTTTTTATTTGAATTAGGTGTAAAACTCCCGATATCTAAATGAGAAAAATGTAGTTTTCGAAGGAGAGGGAATAATTATTGCAATATTTGGATATTCGTACTAAAATTAAAAATAGTATATTTTAAGATTCTTAAAACCTTTGATACATAAGCTTTTTACCGCTATTAGAAAATGCAGTATCAAAGCTAAACCTCGTTACTAGAGGATTGAAACGGATATTCTCAAATGGTAACGGTGGTAACGCTGTGCGTATCAAAGCTAAACCTCGTTACTAGAGGATTGAAACTAAACAATATTATCATTATAACTTTTGCCAATCTCTTGTATCAAAGCTAAACCTCGTTACTAGAGGATTGAAACCGAATAGTTCAGCAGGTGAGGAAAAGCCAGTGCTTTCGTATCAAAGCTAAACCTCGTTACTAGAGGATTGAAACCTTACTATCTGTCAATTATATCCACCTCCACCCGCGGGTATCAAAGCTAAACCTCGTTACTAGAGGATTGAAACTATCTATAAAATAGCCAAGTGCATTTAATAGAATTTGTATCAAAGCTAAACCTCGTTACTAGAGGATTGAAACGTGTTGCCTACATAGATATAAGTCGCATCTGTTCTAGTATCAAAGCTAAACCTCGTTACTAGAGGATTGAAACGTAAAAAATGAACAAATTATCATTTAATCACACGGTGAGTATCAAAGCTAAACCTCGTTACTAGAGGATTGAAACTTTTATAAAATCAGAGGTTTTTAAATGCATTAGTCTAAGTATCAAAGCTAAACCTCGTTACTAGAGGATTGAAACCAAAATGGACATACCCAAACGAATCAGTTAACTGAATGTATCAAAGCTAAACCTCGTTACTAGAGGATTGAAACAACTCTATCAAGAGGGTCCCATTTGACCTTTGTGCGTATCAAAGCTAAACCTCGTTACTAGAGGATTGAAACCTTTGGTTGTATTCTAAACGTGTGCCATCGAAATTGTAGTATCAAAGCTAAACCTCGTTACTAGAGGATTGAAACTTACATCCTATGACTTTCCCGCTGTCGTCACGAATAAGTATCAAAGCTAAACCTCGTTACTAGAGGATTGAAACTTTACCTGATTTTACTTTTATACCTTCCGTTTCATTGTATCAAAGCTAAACCTCGTTACTAGAGGATTGAAACAAAATAAAAAGTTGGGTTGGCGGTATCATTTGGTTGTATCAAAGCTAAACCTCGTTACTAGAGGATTGAAACGCATTAACAAGACAAGAAAAGTTGTACGAGTTGTCGTTGTATCAAAGCTAAACCTCGTTACTAGAGGATTGAAACGAGATTTGTGCATTTGCAATTCTTGCTTTACCAACAGAGTATCAAAGCTAAACCTCGTTACTAGAGGATTGAAACGGTACAGTAAATCAATCGCTATCAGCAGGGTATTACTGTATCAAAGCTAAACCTCGTTACTAGAGGATTGAAACAAACTTTGTGATAGCGTTGGTTGTGAGCCGACTAGGTATCAAAGCTAAACCTCGTTACTAGAGGATTGAAACGATACAAACATAAATGGAATTTGAGACAACACAGCAGTATCAAAGCTAAACCTCGTTACTAGAGGATTGAAACTATTGTGGATTCAATGGAAGACTTTGCTAGGTATGAGTATCAAAGCTAAACCTCGTTACTAGAGGATTGAAACATATAGTGTTTGTGCCGGCCACTGCGTAGCCTTGCGAGTATCAAAGCTAAACCTCGTTACTAGAGGATTGAAACATCGCTCGATTTTGGGTAATTCGATTCCAAATTTGGTCCGTATCAAAGCTAAACCTCGTTACTAGAGGATTGAAACATTGTTATATACGGATTTTGGGGTTAACAACTTAAAGTATCAAAGCTAAACCTCGTTACTAGAGGATTGAAACGGGCACAGTTATCAATTCTTACATAATTCCCTTTACGGTATCAAAGCTAAACCTCGTTACTAGAGGATTGAAACGTGTAGATAGTGGTGGTCACTATACCAATGAGGTTTGTATCAAAGCTAAACCTCGTTACTAGAGGATTGAAACCCGAAGAAGCCAAAACGACTGCCAAAAGGTTTAAGTGTGTATCAAAGCTAAACCTCGTTACTAGAGGATTGAAACATAATGTAAGTTTCGATATCGTAATTGTTTTTGAGCTTAGTATCAAAGCAAAAACCTCGATTAGAGGATTGAAACTCAACAGTTTGTTTAATTTCAGGTCCAACAATCTCGTATCAAAGCAAAAACCTCGATTAGAGGATTGAAACTGTAGAAATGACTTGTTCGGCACTACGATAATGCTTGTATCAAAGCAAAAACCTCGATTAGAGGATTGAAACGTAGAATCTTTTAAGTAGTCATATCGATTACTTGTTCCGTATCAAAGCAAAAACCTCGATTAGAGGATTGAAACTTTAGTTTCGCAAGCCGGATATCGTCCTTATTTACGTATCAAAGCAAAAACCTCGATTAGAGGATTGAAACATCCGAGCAACGGTTGCAATCAATAATGCAGAACATTGTATCAAAGCAAAAACCTCGATTAGAGGATTGAAACATATAAGATAGATAAACCATTAACCACTATTACAACGAGTATCAAAGCAAAAACCTCGATTAGAGGATTGAAACAAAACCAATTTTTGAATACCAGGTATATACTTAGAGTATCAAAGCAAAAACCTCGATTAGAGGATTGATTAATTCTGCAAGATTTGTAGTATCGGACATTTTTTACCCTCCCTCTATAAATGTTGATGTATCAACGGCTTGAGCCGTTGTCAGGGTGTCAAAAAATATTTTTCGACACGGCCTCTAACAATATTTTGATAATATGTGAAACTATTCCATTATATGGGTACGCTATGCGGTCACTGCTGGATAATAGTGGTAAGTAGTGCTTGGAAATTATACGATGCACAATGGATCTCTGCGTAGCTTATGATGTACCCTCCCATGTCTCTGGGCATCTGTGTGCCTGCATTCCTTCGTTCGGTCTAGTCATAAGGCAGAGGCTAACGAAGCTCCTTTAGGGACTCGAAGTCGAATGGTGAATATATTGCCAGCTTCTCCGTGTCATCCTGTTGTCTAGGTCTTAGTAAGGGGATGTAGGGTTTTAAGCAGCCTCTACGAGACTAGGAATATCCCTCATCATTCGCTGTGCGTCAAACGCTTTGTGCTTAGGACTAATTCCATGTAATACTTTTAATAGCTTACCGCATAGAACCACGATGGATTGCTTCTTGCGTAACGGGTTAACCTGACGGTTTGTGTAATACTCATGTAGCCTTCTAAAAGCTTCGTTGTAGCGAATCATCGGCATCATCACTCGGAACAGGAGGGCGCGTAACTTTCTTCTGCCCCGTTTGGAGATGCGTTTTTGCCCTTTATGCTGCCCGGAGGAATTTTCACATAACGTTAATCCCGCGAGTTTGATTAGTTGGCGTGATCTTCGTAGTGTGAAAAGCTTCCGATTTCAGCTAATAAATCGACAATGGTGGTATCCCCAAGACCTAGAACCGTTGATAGCCATTCATATTCTACAGATTTTTTTACAAGCTGAACTAAATGTTGAGTCATGCTTTCAATATCTTCTTCTAGCTGGTGGTAACGGCGGACAAGCGTGGCGATTTCAATACGGGCCATCTCATGTCCTTCTGTTACGCCAATAGAATGAGCTGCGATTTCAATAAGACGTATTGCCTTCGGTCTTTGAGGGGATTTGAGACCCTCAACTTTTCGATAAAGGGTTAAAATTTCATCGGGTTGTTTCTGGTCAAGATCGCTTGGAAATGGCGTATATTCAAGTGCAGCCATAGCCATTTTTCCGAATGTAGGAAATACCTGAGTAAACTCAGGAAAATAACGATCCAACCAGCGAGTGATCATGTTTTTGACAGCACCCAATTCCTCTGTCAACTTACCTCTAAACGTTGACCCCACACGAAGTTCAGCCTCCATATCTTTTAAGATACGTGGATAACTAAAACGTCCATCTTTGACTAATTGAGCGATGACCAGCGCATTTTTACGGTCATGTTTCGTTGGCAGATTGTCATCTAATTCCTTTGAACGTCTGACGTGCATTGGATTGGTCATGACAAGTGGAATGCCTCGCTCTTCTAAAAAATAGGCTAAATTGAGCTAGTAATGGCCTGTAGGTTCAATTCCAACGATAACTTCTGTTTTTTCACTTTTCTTCATCGCTGCCAGAACCCTTTGATAGAAAAGCTCAAAACCATTTCTGGATTGAGATACAGAGAATGATTTTTGGAGCACTCGTCCTCGGTCATCCACAAAGCAAACGAAATGTGTCCGCTTAGCAATATCGATGCCAACAACGAGTGTTTTTTCGGTGACTTGATTTATTTTCTGATTTTGTTTAAAATCCATTATGGAGTCCTCCTTGGTTAACAAATTAGGGGTCAATTCGTCCAGATTTGACACCCCGCATCATACCAAGAGGGCTCTTTTTGTTCAAGTCCCCGAAAATCTTTCTAACAGGAATGCTCCCTCTAATAGTTTCTTACGAAAAAATATACGATGTTAGCGTTTATTATTGATTTACTGACAACTAGTTGTCGTAATAGCTATCCCAAAATTTTCAAAAAGGGGTATAATTGTCTTATGCGAGGTGAAAACAAGTGTCGCAAATTCGAGATAAATTCAAAAAATTAATGCAAACAATGATCATCATCCAAACTTCACCAGGAATCAACTCCTCAGAAATTGCCAATCAACTTCAAACTTCAACAAGAACAGTTCAACGATATATAAAACAACTTAGAGAAGCGGGATTAATAATAGAGGCAAGCAGTGGACATATGGGTGGATTTTTGTGTCGAAATGGATATAAGCCAAATCCAATGTATTTAACGTTCGAAGAACAAACAATACTTACACTAGCAGTAAATACACTTATAAGCTCTGAAGGCTTTCCTTTTAACAAAGAGTTATCAAGCGCTTTAAATAAAATTTACAGCAGCTCATCTTTGATAAATAACAGGAAAGAAGATTTTCTATCAATTATGCTACCGCCAAGAGGAAATAATGAACAAGCGAAGCGGTTAATCGTAGAAGTAAAAGAGGCAATGAATGTGGGGTCAAAAATTGAAATAGAATATGACTCGTTTTCAAGTCAACAAGTTAATAGAAGAACGATAAATCCTTATCACGTTTTTCTTCATGATGGTTTTTGGTATCTAGTAGGATTCTGTAACTTAAGAAGTGAAATTCGAACTTTTCGCATTGACCGAATTAAACAACTTAAAGTGCTAAATGAAAAATTTCAGGTAGACCAAGATTTCAATATAGATGAGTACATCAAAAATAGTTGGTCGATTGCCAAAGGCGAAAAAACAAAAGTGGTCATTAAATTTTCCCCACCGATTTCACGTTTGATTTTAGAGACTATGTGGCATGAATCACAACAAATAGAAAATTTAGATGATGGTACTTTACTTTTCACCGTGGAAGTAGAAGGTACATGGGAAATTAAAAAATGGGTTTATGGATTTGGGAAGTATGCGGAAGTGATGGAGCCAGAGAGCTTGCGACAGGAGGTTAAGGAAGAAATTGGGGTGATGTTGGGGAGGTATGATAGGGACGAATGTTAAAAAGATATTGGTTTTCAATTAAATCCCATAACAGATAAAAAGTGTCGGGAGTACTCCTTTTTTCCAATTCAAAGCATACGTATTTAAATTGAGTAGTTGGTTGCAGGTATTTCTAGTTATATAAAGGCTAAATTAAAAATATGGAGGGGTTGGATGAATTTTATTGCTCATATTCGAGAAAATGATAACCAAATACAAACAGTTAAGCAGCATTTATTAGAAGTAAGAGATTTAGCAGAATTATATGGGGAAAAGCTTGAGGTAAAACATCTAGCTGGTCTCGCTGGAATGCTACACGACCTAGGAAAATATTCAAATGAATTTAAAGAGTACATATTAGAAGCAGTAAATAATCCTGAAGCACCACCTAAAAGAGGAAGTGTTGACCACTCAACAGCAGGAGGAAAGCTTTTATATGATCTTTTTCATACAGAAAATATTGAACGTTATAAAGGAATTGTCGCTGAAATAGTAGGAAACGCTATTATTTCGCACCATTCATATCTTCAAGATTTTTTAACTCCTAATTTAGAGTCTAATTATTTAAGTAGAGTTCGTGATAAAGAATTACCTAGATTTGAAAGGACAAAGCAATATTTTTTTGAAAATGTCATAAATGAAGGAGATTTTTATGATTATGTTGAAAAGGCTGCAGTTGAAGTTGAAAGATTTTTAGTAAAAGAGTCATCAGAGCATAATGAAAAGCAATTGATGTTTCTGACAAAATTTATCTTCAGTGCATTAATTGATGCTGATCGAACAAATACAAGGTTATTTGAAGAAAATAAGACTAATGAAACCGAAAAACCTACTGATTACAAAAAACTGTTTGAGACTTACTATCAAAGATTAATGACGAAGATGAATTCATATAAGGCACATCCGAAAGCCAATACACCTATTAACCTCTTAAGAACAAAGATGTCAAATCAATGTGAAGAATTTGCAGAAAGTCCATCCGGAATATATACATTATCAATTCCAACTGGTGGTGGTAAGACATTAGCCAGTTTAAGGTATGCATTAAAACATGCCATTAAGTACAACAAAAAGCGCATTATTTATGTAGTTCCCTATACAACAATTATAGAGCAAAATGCTGAAGAGGTAAGGAAAATATTGTTGGACGAAGGTAATATATTAGAACATCATTCTAACGTAATCGAGGATACAAATATAGATGATGAAAGCCATTCAGGCAGAATGAGTGTACAGCAGAAATTAAAATTGGCAAAAGATAATTGGGACTCACCTATTATCTTTACCACAATGGTGCAGTTTTTAAATGTATTTTATGCAAAGGGAAGCAGAAATATTAGAAGACTTCATAATTTATGCGAATCTATTATTATTTTCGATGAGGTGCAAAAGGTTCCCATTTCAAGTGTTTCTTTATTTAATCAGGCATTAAACTTCTTAAAATTATATGGTCATTCAAGTATGGTTCTATGCACTGCTACTCAACCAGCTTTGGAATTTGTTGAACATAAACTCGAAATAAATACAGATGCCGAAATGATAAATGACCTAGACAATGTTATTGAAGCATTTAAACGAGTCGAAATTATTGATAAAGCAACTGATGAAACATTTAACAACGAAAAACTATGCGATTTTGTTGAAACTAAACTTGAAGACGTTCAAAACGTTTTGATTATTTTAAATACAAAATCAGTTGTTAAAGATTTATATAATCAATTGAAAGAAAGAGAGATTCGTTTTCCTCTCTATCATTTAAGCACATCAATGTGTGCAGCTCATAGAAACAATATTTTGGAAGAAATAAGACAGCACCTAAAGGATGGTAATAAATTAATTGTTATTAGCACCCAACTGATCGAAGCTGGCGTGGATGTTAGCTTTGATTGTGTCATTCGTTCTTTAGCAGGATTAGATTCAATTGCCCAAGCGGCTGGGAGATGTAATAGGCATGGTGAAAAGAATATAAGAAATGTATATGTTATTGACCATGTGGAAGAGAACTTGAATCACTTAAAAGAGATTAAAGTCGGAAAGCAAGTGTCGAGAAAAATTTTAATTGATTTAAAGCATGATAAAATGAGCCATGGCGGGGATATTTTATCTACAAAAGCAATGGAGCGGTACTTTCAGGAGTATTATACAGATTTCAAGGGAAATTTGAATTATTTTATTCCGCAACTTAAAAAGGAAATGATAGAGTTATTGACTGCAACAAAATGTAAATATAGTTATTATCAAGCCTATCTTCATAATGAAAGGAATCACCTTCCATTATTTATTGTAAATAGCTATAAAACAGCGGCAGAACATTTTCATGTAATTGATAATAATACAACGTCTATTATAGCCCCATATGGTGAAGGGAAGGAAATTATCGCAGAATTAAACAGTAATAAATCGATAGAAGACTTAACAAGATTATTGCGGAAAGCCCAACAGTATACGGTTAGCGTATATGAGTTTGATAAAAAACAATTAGACAAAAATAATGCATTAGTACCTTATCTTGACGGAAAAGTATTAGCTCTAAAGGAAGGGGCGTATAATCAGGAGTTTGGTCTTGATATTGAAAATGAAAGTTGGTCTGGATTGAATATGTTTTAAAAACCTATCTTGTTTTAGATAGGTTTTTAAATAATATAATATATCTTTCAATCCACGCTTTTTTAAAGCGACAACTTGCAATTTATTATAACATGTTTTGATAGTATTAATTATGTTTCATATAATATATAATTTAAAACTTGAACAAATGGTAATAATAGGTTAAAATGAAATTAATTGAAAATATGGAAATGGAGGAGGTGAGATAATGCGAAATGCAATTGAGTTTGAGGTTTATGGGAAATATGCCTTATTTACTGACCCTTTAACAAAAATGGGTGGAGAGAAACTATCATATCAAGTACCAACATACCAAGCTTTAAAGGGGGTCGTAGAATCGATTTATTGGAAACCCACACTTTTAATGGTAGTTGATGAAGTTAGAGTTATGAATGCTATACGAATGGAGTCAAAAGGCATCCGACCAATTGAATATGGTGGGGGGAATACATTAGCAAATTACACGTATTTAAAAGATGTGAAATATCAAGTAAGGGCTCATTTTCTATTTAACCCACATCGACTAGATATGGCTTTTGACCGTAACGAAAATAAGCACCATAACATTCTGATACGCTCACTCAAAGCTGGTGGTCGAAGAGATATTTTCTTGGGGACAAGAGAATGTCAAGCATATGTAGAGCCGTGTATTTTTGGTGAAGGTAAAGGATTTTATGACAACTATGATGGTGAAATTCATTTTGGTACGATGGTTCATGGTATCAATTATCCAGATGAAACTGGCAGTAATGAAATGGAAGTACGGCTTTGGAATCCAGTGATGAAGAATGGGATTATAAAGTTTATAAGGCCTGACCAGTGTACACAAATCAGAAAGGTTAAAGATATGGAACCTAAGCACTTTGATGGAACAAATGTTGAATCAGTTGATAACTTATTAAAGACATTTGAAGAGGGGGGGAATCAATGAACTGGCTACTAAATTTATATGAAACCTATGAATCTAATTTAGGTCAAGTAGGTGTAATTGAAAAAAAATATAATGAACAAGAATATACACTGCTTCCGATATCCCATACAACTCAAAATGCCCATATTGAAGTGGAAATAACTGAAGATGGAGAATTTCATTCTGCTAGAGTAATAGATAAAAATGATGCAAGTACATTAATTCCTTGTACGGAAGATTCAGCGAGCCGTGCAGGGGCTAAAATTGCACCTTATCCACTTCATGATAAATTAAGCTATGTAGCGGGGGACTTTGTAGCTTATGGGGGAAAAATAAAGAAAGAGGAGCCCTTTACATATTATATTAAACAGTTGGAAGAATGGGCCGAATCGCGATATTCCAATAAAAAATTAAAAAGTATATTTACTTATTTATCTAAGAAACAATTAATAAAAGATTTGGTAGAATCTAAGATTTTGTATTTAGATACAAGCGGTAACTTAATTGATACATGGGATAAAAAATATGAATCATTGCGTGGTGAAAAGCCAGCAATTTTTTCGGTAGTTAGTGGCGAACAAGAAAGTGCTTTTATAAGATTCAATGTTTATTCGCCAAATAAGATTTTAGAAAAGGTATGGAAAGATCAGGAAATGTATGACTCCTTTATTAATTATTATCAAGAGTTATTAGGTGAAGAAGACCTTTGCTATGTAACGGGAAAAATGTCTCCAAGTACTGAAAGGCATGCAAATAAAATAAGAAATCCGGCAGATAAAGCAAAATTAATTTCAGCAAATGATACTAGTGGTTTTACATTTAGAGGGCGTTTTAATAAAAGCCACGAAGTAGCGAGTATTAGTTATGAAGTATCTCAAAAAGCTCATAATGCCTTAAAATGGTTAATAAATCGGCAAGGGAAGTTCATCGAACAGCGTGTGTTTCTTGTTTGGGGAAATGATGATCTTGAAATTCCTGATCCTATGGTTGATACCTTTTCAATCGATCCAACACCGATTGAAAGAACAGAAAGAATATCTTTTACAAACCGGGAGTTCGCAAATGAAGTTGCAAAGGCTTTGGATGGTTACAAAAGCAATTTATCTACTAAATCAAATGTAAATATTCTCATCCTTGATTCGGCAACAACAGGACGAATGGCAGTACTATACTATCGAAATATGGACAAAGAACTTTATTTAAACAGGCTTATATCGTGGCATTCCACATGTGTGTGGCTCCATCGCTATCGAAAAGATGATAAAGGTGAGTATGTACAGTTTTATGGAGCGCCAGCTACTAAAGATATTGCATTTGCTGCTTATGGCCCTAGGGCAGATAATAAGGTTGTTAAAGGATTAATGGAGCGTATTCTTCCCTGTATAATCGACGATAAAAAAATACCAATGGATATTATTAGAAGTGCAATTTATAGATCTTCAAATCCAGTATCGATGGAAAAATGGGAATGGGAAAAAACCATTAGCATTACATGTGCGTTAATAAATAAAAAGGAGGAGGGATACAACGTGGCATTGGATACAGAAAATAATGACCGTGACTATCTATTTGGCCGTTTATTAGCAATTGCTGATGTTTTGGAAAGACGGGCTCTGGGTTCTGATGAAACAAGAGCGAGTAATGCAATCCGTTATATGAACTCTTTTTCTAAACATCCAGCAAGAACGTGGAAAACAATACAGGAGAGTTTACAACCCTATCAAGCAAAGTTAGGAACAAAGGGATTGTATTTATCGAAATTAATAGATGAAGTTGCTTCAAGAATCAATTATGATGATTTTAATAATAAACCATTATCAGGGAAATATTTACTGGGATTTTACAGTCAACGTCATGATTTATATCAGAAAAAGGAAAAAAGCGACTCAATAGCGGAAACTTCAAATTAGAAGGGAGAATTTAAATATGACAATTTTAGATCGCAAAATCGATTTTGCTGTTATATTATCTGTAACAAAAGCTAATCCAAATGGGGACCCACTTAATGGCAATCGTCCAAGGCAAAATTACGATGGTCATGGTGAAATTTCAGATGTAGCAATTAAACGTAAAATCAGAAATCGCTTGCAAGATATGGGTGAATCAATTTTCGTGCAATCAAATGATAGAACAAATGATCATTATAAAAGTTTAAGAGAACGTGCTGAAGGTAATTCAGAATTAGAAAAAATATTAAAATCAAAAAATAGTTCAAGTGAAGAGTTTGCTACAATTGCATGTAAAGAATGGATTGATGTTCGAAGCTTTGGACAAGTTTTTGCTTTTAAAGGCACAGGTTCAGGGGCAGGTGTCTCCGTCGGTGTTAGGGGGCCAGTTTCTATCCAAACTGCAACAAGTGTTGATCCAATTGATATTACAAGTATGCAAATTACGAAAAGTGTCAACTCAGAACCTGGAAAGGAAAAAGGGTCTGACACAATGGGTATGAAGCATCGTGTTGATTTTGGTATTTATGTTTTTTACGGTAGCATTAATACGCAATTAGCAGAAAAAACTGGGTTTTGTATTGAAGATGCAGAAAAAATTAAACAAGCACTTATAACATTGTTTGAAAATGATACTTCATCAGCACGTCCAGATGGTAGCATGGAAGTGCACAAGGTTTACTGGTGGGAGCATAACTCAAAACTTGGTCAATATTCTTCTGCTAAAGTACATCGGTTAGTAGATATTAAACATAATGTCGAAGATCCAAAAAAGATTAAAGATTACACGATAACTTTAAATGAATTAGAAGGCTTAAAGGTAGAGGTTATTGATGGATTATAAGGATGATGAAGACAATCATTTAATGTTGTCAGGCATTCAGCATTTTCAGTTTTGTAAACGCCAATGGGCTTTAATTCATATTGAACAGCAGTGGGAAGAGAATGTTAGAACAATCGAAGGGCAACATCTTCACGGAAAAGCTGATAATCCCTTTATCAGGGAGAAACGGGGCGACAAACTAATTGTTAGAGCAATGCCAGTTAAGTCTCGTGAACTTAAAATTTCAGGTATATGTGATGTAGTTGAGTTTATTAAAGATGAAAATGGTGTTGAAATTAATGGGTCTGAAGAAAAGTACGTGGCTTATCCAGTTGAATATAAACGCGGGAGGCCTAAAACGAATGACTCGGATGTTTTACAATTAGCAGCACAGGCTATGTGTTTAGAGGAAATGCTACTTTGTGAAATTAACAAAGGTTATTTGTTTTATAACGAAACAAAACACAGAGTTGAAATACCAATTTCAGATGATATTAAAAACAAAGTAAGGTCAATTTTTCGGGAAATGCATGAATATTTTAAACGCAATTATACACCGAAAGTAAAGACTGGGTCTTTCTGCAATAATTGTTCCCTTCAAGATATTTGTTTGCCCAAACTAATGAATAAGCGGTCAGTGAAAAGTTACATTGAAGGGAAGGTTAATGAATGAAAAAACTTCTTAATACATTGTTTATAACTCAAACTGATGTTTATCTATCATTGGACGGAGATAATGTTGTGGCTCTTAAAGATCAAGAAAAGTTAGGAAGAGTGCCATTACATAATCTTGAATCTATCGTTTCCTTTGGTTACACTGGCGCAAGTCCAGCACTAATGGGTTATTGCGCAGAAAGAAATATTTCTTTGGTGTTTTTAACAATGAATGGGCGATTTTTAGCCAGAGTTATTGGAAAAAGTAAAGGGAATGTTGTTTTAAGAAAGAAACAATATTTAATTTCTGAAAATGAAGAAGCATCAGCAAAGATTGCTAGAAACTTCATCGTTGGTAAGATTTTCAATAATAAATGGATAATTGAAAGGATGACCAGAGATTATCCATTACGGATAGACGTTGCCCAATTTAAAGATATTTCAGGTCATTTATCGTCTCTTATTCATGAGGTGAGGAAGTGTGAAGATTTAGAAAGGCTAAGGGGCCTGGAAGGACAAGCTGCTATTAGTTACAATAGATTATTTGATCAAATGATATTACAACAAAAAGAAGATTTTTATTTTCATTCCCGTTCTCGAAGGCCGCCACTTGATAATGTAAATGCTATGCTTTCATTTGCTTATACATTGTTGGCAAATGATGTTGCGTCGGCATTGGAGGGTGTGGGATTGGATGCTTATGTTGGTTTTTTACACAGGGATCGACCCGGCAGGGCATCATTAGCGTTGGATGTTATGGAAGAACTGCGGGGCGTTTATGCAGACAGGTTTGTACTTTCATTAATTAATAAAAAAGTAGTAAATAAAGATGATTTTTATAAAAAAGAAAATGGTGCCGTTATTATGACAGAGGAAGCTAGAAAGAAATTTTTAGCTGCATGGCAAAATAGAAAGCAAGAAAAGATAACACATCCATTCTTAGGTGAAAAGATATCTTGGGGTCTAGTACCACATGCGCAATCCATATTGTTAGCCCGATTTTTACGCAATGATTTAGATGAATACCCACCATTTATGTGGAAGTAGGTGTAATCTTTGTTAGTTTTAATTACCTATGATGTTAGTACAGTTAACAGTGCTGGACAGAAAAGACTGCGGAAGGTTGCAAAAGTGTGTCAAAATTACGGCCAACGAGTACAGAATTCAGTATTTGAATGTATTGTAGATGCTACACAGTTCACAACGTTAAAATATGAACTTGCTGAAGTTATTAATCATGAGCAAGATAGTCTTAGGTTTTATCAATTCGGTAACAATTATAAAACAAAAGTGGAGCATATTGGTATAAAAGAAGCAATTGATTTAGAGGGACCTTTGATTTTTTAGTGCGGATGTAGAGTGCACATAGAATTCTATGTACATTCGCACCATATTTTTAGCTTACTTTTGATTAATTTAAGTTATTTTGTTAAATGTTCTTTAATTATTAAAGAAAATAGTGAGGTTTAGAACAAAATAATACATTTTTATGCTACTGTTGCTCCAAATTCGCTGTCGCATCCTTCGCGGATGCGTGGATTGAAATCTGTATGCCTTTTTCTTGTTTCGCTAAAAATTTGTCGCATCCTTCGCGGATGCGTGGATTGAAATACGTTTAGGAATCATTTGCAACAACTCTTTCGTAGTCGCATCCTTCGCGGATGCGTGGATTGAAATTGAAATAGCTCCACCTGTTGCATCAATAACAGGAGTCGCATCCTTCGCGGATGCGTGGATTGAAATACATAGGCCTAAAACGTAAATCCAGTGATATTCTGTCGCATCCTTCGCGGATGCGTGGATTGAAATATTTGTCAAAAAGCGTTAGTTTTTATATTACTGAGTCGCATCCTTCGCGGATGCGTGGATTGAAATTG